>CAZDRB010000077.1:0-1575 GCA_964507925.1 uncultured Pseudomonadales bacterium | reverse complement strand
CAATGTATCAAGCTATTCTTAACTTAGACACTGGTGGTGTCGCATATGGTGACCCTACAGGGAATCGAACCCTGGTTATCGGGATGAAAACCCGATGTCCTAACCACTAGACGATAGGGCCCCGAGAGGCGTACGCGGTGGGCCCACTGGGATTCGAACCCAGGACACCCTGCTTAAAAGGCAGGTGCTCTAACCAGGCTGAGCTATAGGCCCCACTTGTAATAATGAGTTGTGCTATTTACTTTTTAAGTGTAGTTCCGCTTTGCGGAATGTGCTCTAACCAGGCTGGTATCCCAGACTACTTCGTGTCTGGATACATATCTCAGCCCCGCCAAGGCGGGGTTGAAGTGCAGCCATAGGCCCGCAGAAGTCTATTTTATCAGTAAGGGAGGTATTTGGAAACGATTAGAAGTTTTTGGCGCGGCGAATTGTGGTTGCGGCCTTCCCCAGGAGGTCGCGGAGGTAGTAGAGCTTGGCGCGACGAGTAAAGCCGGCTTTTTTGACCTCGATTTTGGCGATCACAGGAGCATGTAGGGGGAAGATCTTTTCGACTCCGATTGCGCCTGTTGCGATCTTTCGCACTACAAAAGTTGGATCATCATGGGCATGGATTGCGATCACGACGCCCTCGAAGATCTGGATACGGGATTTGTCACCTTCCTGGATAGTTTGATGGACACGCACGGTGTCGCCGATCTTGAAGGTAGTTTCTTTGTGAGTTGCTTGATTGGCCATTTTGATATTTTAACAAACAAGTCAGGAATGAGCAATGGAAGCCTCAAGGAATGAGAGGAAGATGGGATGCGGGGCAAGGGGTCGAGATTTGTATTCAGGATGAGCTTGGGTTGCCAGGAAGAAGGGGTGAGCCTCTGTGGGAAGCTCGATCATCTCGACAAAAAAGTTGTCTGGAGAGGTCCCAGAGATAATGAAACCCTTGTCCTCAAGAATCTGACGATATTCGTTATTAAACTCAAAGCGGTGGCGGTGGCGCTCGGAGATCTTTTCTGCCCCGTACACTTTGGCAGCGAGACTGCCTGACTTAAGAACACAGCTGTAAGCGCCGAGGCGCATACTAGTCCCATTCCCCTTGATCTTCTGGTACTTGGGGTCAAATGGAATATCGTGGATCACGGGATATTTTGTCTTAGGGTCGATCTCGGTTGAGCTCGCGCCACGGAGCCCGACCACGTTTTGTGCATACTCAACGGCAGCAAGCTGGAGGCCGTAGCAAAGGCCAAGATAAGGAATCTTTTGCGTGCGGGCATACTCAATAGCCATGATTTTGCCATCTGTACCTCTTGCTCCCCAACCTATGGGTACGATGATTCCGTCAACGTCTTCTAGTTCTTTGGTCCCCTCTTTTTCTAGGAGGGAGGAGTTGATACTTTTAACTGTGAGCTCGATCCCCTTCTCGATTGATGCGTGATCAAGCGCCTCGAAAAGCGCGTGGTATGAATCCTTGAGATTGTAGTCACCAGTTTTGAAGTACTTGCCGACTATTGCGATCGTGATTTTCCTCGACTTTTTGGCTTTGGCTTTTTTGACGAGCGCACTCCAGTCTTTGAGGTCAGATCG
>CAZDRB010000076.1:0-1763 GCA_964507925.1 uncultured Pseudomonadales bacterium | reverse complement strand
TGCACCCTACGTATTACCGAGGCTTCTGGCACGTAGTTAGCAGGTGCTTTCTAGTAAGGTACCTTCATTTTTTTATTCCCTTACCACAGTGGTTTACGACCCGAAGGCCTTCTTCCCACACGCGGCGTCGCTGCGTCAGACTTTCGTCCATTGCGCAAGATTCCCAGTTGCTGCCACCCGTAGGTGTAGGACCCGTGTCTCAGTGTCCTTGTGGGGGGTCGTGCTCTCACACCCCCTACCCGTCGTAGCCTTGGTGAGCCATTACCTCACCAACTAGCTGATAGGATACAGGCTCCTCTCTCGGCGACCGGTTAAGGTCTTTGACCCGTAGGCCATATGCGGTATTACCCCGCCTTTCGGCGAGCTATCCCCCACCAAGAGGTAGATTCCTATATATTACTCACCCGTCTGCCACTAAATTAGTATTGCTACTAGAATCGTTCGACTTGCATGCTTAAGGCACGCCGCCAGCGTTCATCCTGAGCCAGGATCAAACTCTCAAAAAGAGTTAAATCCAAAAGATTTATTACATTTACTTAACGTATTTGTAGTTACTCAAAGTTAAAAACGGTACTACCATCTCTTTGAATTGTATTTAGATGTGTAGTTATTCAATTTTTAAAGTACATTTAGAGTCGCATCTGGGCCCACAGAAAAAACCGCCTAGGGAGATATTTCTATCTTTACCCTAGACAAGCATTGGTGTATTCACAGATGTAAAAGATATTGTATCAGAAATAGCCGGAGGCGCAAGAGATTAGGCCGAAGCAAAATTGGACTCGAGAGTAGTGATGCGAATCTCGTGATCATCCACCTTGGACTGGGTGATTAACAGTTCTTGCCTATCCCTAGCAACCATTTTATATGTGGCATCAATTGTATTCTGAATTTGCTCAATTTTGTCACCGAATTTCTTCTCAAGCATCTGCTCAACTTTTTGCTCAACTGCCACCTCAACAATAGCTTGAATTTTTTTATAATCTACTGTGTCTGCCATAAATACAATATATCACTTTTTGGAATGATAAATGTAAGCCGAGCGAACGATTGACTCGAGGTCGGAGTGTTTGGGTGTCCAGCCCAGCTCATTTTGGAGACGAGTAGAATCGGCAACAAGTTCGTTGGCGTCGCCAGGGCGGCGCGGCTCAAATTTGACCATGACTGGCTTACCGCTAACTTGCTCGACCATTTTGATAATCTCGAGGTTAGAGTAGCCCTTGCCAGTGCCCGCGTTGTAGGCAGTTGTTGTTCCTCCCTTGACTAGATTTTCGCCGGCGAGGCGAAAGGCCTCGGCAAGGTCAAGAACATGAATATAATCGCGGACACAGGTGCCGTCTTTGGTTGGGTAGTCGTTCCCAAATAGGGTGAACTCCCGATTTTCCTGCTGAGCCTTGATGATGTTAGGGATAAGGTGAGACTCGTCGTGATGGTCTTCTCCTAGCTCCGCGGTCGCACCTGCTGCGTTAAAAAAGCGGATCGAGATCGATTTGAGACCGTATTTTTTGTCATATTCTAGGAGCATGTTCTCGGTATCGAGCTTGGTTTGACCGTAGGGATTTTCGGGATTTTTGGGATCGTCCTCTGGAATTGGGAGATGAACGGGATTACCATAAACTCCGGCCGAGCTTGCGAATACCAAGTTTTTGACACCAGCTTTGACCATTCTGTCAAAGAGATTTTGACTGCCCTTGACGTTATTTTCAAAATACTTATCTGGGTTTTTGACTGATTCTCCCATTTGGATATAGGCGGCAAAGTGCATG
>CAZDRB010000075.1:0-1843 GCA_964507925.1 uncultured Pseudomonadales bacterium | reverse complement strand
ATAATAGTTAGGATTAGTTGGCACGATCATCACCGAGTCATCAAAGCCCTTGTGGGGCTTATAACCTATGTCTCCCGAACTAGCAAAGCCATATATTCTCTCTAGAGTTTTCTCCGCTTTCGTTCGCCTCACTCCTTTTGGTGGAAGATATGGATAAACGTCAGCCTCCATTCCGAGGCGAGGTACAGGGTTAAATCTTCGCCAATCAAATTTTGAGTTATTTCTCCTTCTGTTCTCATCAAGCTCTTGAAACAAGTGCAACACGGTTGCAAGGCGCGGATTGGCAAAGACTTCTTTTCCCCTCCTCTTTGCAATTTTGGTAATCATCTCCGCATCCCCTACATTATTCCAGTTCAGCTCAATCGCCGCTAGTCCATTCCTTTCCTTAAGAATGCGATCTAGTTCTTCTTCCATTATTCCCCGAGTCACTTTTAATGACGGCTTATTCGAGTTTGGAACCATGTTAGTCGTGTCCGTAATCAACACTTGGACGTCCAAACACTCCCTAAAAGCTCGCTCAGTCAAAGGATTATCAAAATTATAATCACCCGTATAGAGAGCTTTTACAATTGGTTTTTCATGTTGATCATAGACTGCAATTTTGTACATTTGCGAGCCGTATATCGAGTGACTCGTGGGCAAAGCTGTAAAGCGAATTGCTCCTGACCCTATCTTGACCTCTTGATAGGGCTCAGGGGACAAAAACGGCGGAATAATTACTTCTCCAGAGGACGCAGTTTTGAGCGCAGTCGCTCTATTTCGCTTATAAAGGCTCTCATTCAAATATCCTGTCGGATTCAAATATTTTGACCCCAAAAATGGCAAAGTATCTATGGAGGCAACTAGCGGGATCTTAGGCGAAAGCACCCCTGCAAACCCATCATGATCTGCATGAGCATGAGAGAGAAAAAATGCTACCTGGTGTACCCAGTTAGCAGATGATCTACTCCTTAGTTCGCGAACAATATTTTCTACCTTAACTCCGCCCCCATAAGCGCGGGCTAGCTTAACAAAATCCTCCTCGCCGACTACATCAAAAAGTTCGAGAAGATAAGGATTATTTAGATCACGGAAAAATGCTCCTCTCTTTGACTCTGCTTCTTTTAGAAGCAAGTCCGCACTGATAAGTCCTGGAACAAAGGGGATCTGACCCTCCATTGGCGAGATCCCAAACTCAAACGAGGGCTTGCCCAAGCCTTGCCACGGAAAGTTGGCGTACTGAGCGCCCATGTCTAACGTTACCCGTTCCTCTCCCCCACCTTTGTACTTGACGATGATCTGCATAAATCTAGCGCCAATTGCGGATGGACCCGGCTCAAACATAAAAAACTGCACATCTTCAACAACTCCAGAATGGGCGTACTCTATCTTTGATTCCGGCGCCTTTTCTACCATAATGCTTGGACTGGACTCAATCGCAACCTGTTCACCACTTTCTAGAACAGACTCCCAATAATCAAGTAGGGGGCGATCAACCGCCAAAACGTTTGGTTTTGCCTTGCCAGTTTCGGGATGAATCAGGCGCAGATCATTGCGGGCTCTCCTCGCAATCTCCTTACGTTCTCGATCACCTAGTCCATCCTCAACACAGACAATCCCTGCAACATAAGGAACATTTACTACTTTCTCATCATATAGTGCAGGCAAAGTATGCGGAGCAAGTTCTCCAAGTAGCCTTGCGTTCTTGGCAGTAAAAACTATATCCAGCTCGGGACCATTATTTAAGTGATGAACATCAAAAGCTACCTTATCTCCCAAGACTCTTCTAAGTAATCTCAAGGCCCTGGTTATAGGCGCTCCCTTTTCCCGATACGGCCTGAGTTCACCAAAAAACCCCATCTCC
>CAZDRB010000074.1:0-1955 GCA_964507925.1 uncultured Pseudomonadales bacterium | reverse complement strand
CTGATAATCAAGCTTTTTGTTGACAATGTCTTTGGCAGCTTGGGCGACTGCATTAGGATTAATTGTTTTCACTTGATCAATATAGTTGAGCATTGACTCTTGTGTGGCAATTATTTTGGCCGCAGACTCCGAGATACCGAGTCCGACAAGTGAGGCTATCTTTGTGTCTGGGAGTTCGGTCAATCGAGTGGAGATCTCCTTGACCCATTCGGGAGAGATAACCAGGGGTGGAATGTCAGGCTCGGGAAAATAACGGTAGTCGGCCGCGTCTTCTTTGGTGCGCTGGGAAACTGTTTCTCCAGAATCGGCTCTGTAGCCTCTCGTTTCTTGCTCAGGCGTTTCTCCACGAAGCAAGATCTCTGCCTGGCGCTTGGACTCAAACTCGAGGGAATTGGCAAAATATCGAAAACTATTGATGTTCTTGACCTCAACTTTGTAGTTAGGTAGTCCTTCAGAGTCGGACCCTGAAGGTTGTAGGGAGATATTTGCCTCGAGACGCATTGTCCCTTTTTCCATGTCGCAGTCGGAGATACCAAGTGCTCTGATGATGTCGCGGACCTTTTTGAGAAATTCTTTGGCCTGCCCGGGACTATGAATGTCTGGCTCGGTCACGATCTCGACCAAGGGGACCGAGGAGCGATTAAAGTCGATTAGCGAGACTTTTTTGCCACCAACTGTCTCGTGGAGAAGCTTGGCGGTATCTTCCTCGAGATGAATTCGTCTCAGTCGCACGCGACCCTCTGAGGTCTCGACATATCCCCCCTCGCAAAGTGGCTGATCGTACTGAGAAATCTGGTATCCCTTGGGAAGATCGGGGTAAAAGTAGTGTTTGCGGTCAAATTTGCTAACTCTCGCAATCTGACAGTTGAGTGCAAGGCCGAGAAGGATCGTATCCTCTATAGCTTTTTTGTTGGGGACAGGTAAGGCTCCAGGCATACCAAGGCAAACTGGACACGTGTAAATATTGGGTTTTTCTGCGTGAAAAGGGTCATTTTTGCAGCCACAGAACATTTTGCTCTTGGTTTTGAGCTCGACATGAATCTCGGCGCCGCAGACAAGAGTGTAAGTCATAGTTTGGGACTCCTGGTGTGCCAGTCGGTAATCTTTTGATACTGATCTCCTAGAGCAAGTAGGAGCGGCTCGGCGAATTTCTTGCCCACAAGCTGCATACCTATGGGTAAATTGGAGCGTGAAAAGCCCGCTGGCAAGGCGAGTGACGGAACACCGACCGGATTGATTGAGGTCGTGTAGATATCGGCGAGGTAGTTTGTGACCGGATCGGAGATTAGCTCGCCGAACTTAGGTGGCAAGGTAGGATTGACCGGCATAAGGATAGCGTCACACTGGGTAAAAGCTTTTTCGTAGGCCTCGATAAGTAGAGTGCGTACCTTTTGAGCCTTGCGGTAGTAGGCGTCGTAGTAGCCAGCCGAGAGTGCGTAGGTGCCGATCATGATGCGTCTCACTGTCTCCTCGGTAAAGTTGTCCCTGCCTGCCCCGTACCTGATACTATCGTAGCGACCTAGGTTGGAACTAGTTTCTGAGGGCGCGATGAGGTAATAGGCAGCAAGTCCGATCTCGGCAATAGGTAAGCTTACCTCGACTAATTTGATCCCGAGCTTGGCAAACTCCTTACTTGCTGCCATGATAGCTTCTTTGATTTCTGAATCTAGACCCTCGCCAAACATCTCGGTTGGAATGCCGATAACTTTTCCCTTTAAATCCATATCTAGTTCTTTGACATAGTCTGGAACGGGCTCGGGTGAAGATGTGGCGTCATATGGATCAAGGCCCGCAACCTCGCGCAGAATTGTCGCGCATTCCTTGGCTGATTTGGCCATCGGACCGACGGTATCAAATGAGCTCGCATAAGCGATTGCCCCGTAGCGGCTCACGCGGCCGTAGGTAACTTTGAGGCCAGTGGTGTTGGTCCAGGCAGCGGGATTGCGGATACTACC
>CAZDRB010000073.1:0-1978 GCA_964507925.1 uncultured Pseudomonadales bacterium | reverse complement strand
CGCAAAGGTTGGGGTTACGAAATCCTTGACGAAACTAGAGGGGACGAGGCCGGGATCAAGTCCGTCACAATCAAGTTCAAAGGCAAAAATGCCTATGGCCTCCTCAAGCGCGAACAAGGAACGCATCGCCTGGTTAGGCAGAGCCCCTTTAACGCCGACAACCTCAGGCAAACCAGCTTTTCCCGGGTCGAGGTCTTGCCTGCAGTCGAGGAGGATACTCCTGATGTTGTGGTTCGTGACGAGGACATTGAGTGGCAGTTCTTTCGCGCTGGCGGCCACGGAGGCCAAAACGTCAACAAAGTCTCAACTGCCGCTCGCCTCATCCACAAGCCCACGGGAATCGTGATTGTCTCCTCCCAAGAGCGCTACCAACAAAGTAACCGGGATATCTGCATGCGCCAGCTCAAAGCCAAGCTCTGGGAAATCGAAGAGGCCAAGCGTATTGCCGAAGTTCAAAAAGCCAAAGGTGAGTATCGGGTCGCGAGTTTTGGTAACCAGATTCGCTCCTACGTTCTCCACCCATACAAGCTAGTCAAAGATGTGCGGACAGAGTACGAAACTAGTCAGGCCGAGGCAGTTCTCGACGGCGATCTCGAAGCCTTTATCCAGGCCGAGCTAAAAGGGTTAACTTAAATTACTTAGCCAGTATTTCCAACAGTGTTCGTGGAAGGCTATTATGCAGACTTTCCCTCGAATCTAGGCTGATAGTAGGAATTCCCGCTTCTTCGATCCTTCTATAAATTCTCGAGATACCATTAAGGCTATATCCCACTGGGACTGTAAATATTACAAATCTTTGCCTAATTTCTTCTGGTAAATCCAGAATCTCTTTTCCCACATCTCCAGTCAGAATGGTGTACATGGCAAAATCAGCATTGTTTTCCCGAAAACGATCAGCTAAGGATAAGTCTCTAGGCAAATCCGAGTCATAGAACGGCTCGAGTCCCAACCTTTTAAAAATCGGCATAATAGAAGACAGGGAATGTGCACATAAAACTCTTTTTCCTTCTAATTCTGTATGATTTTTCATCGGCATATACAAAATTATATATTATAAGTCAATATGTCTTTAATTTAGTTTTGGTATTATTTCCCCGATCTGCTATATTGAGTGTAAACTAGCAGGAGGAATAATTATGGACGAAATCAAAAAAATTAATCTCACTGATTCTGAAGAAATTACCCCTGAATCAGATAATTCATTAATGGAGGATCGCGTCATGGAGCCAGTCAAAAAATCTCGTTTAATCCCCACAGTCGTCATTGCTGGAGTCCTTCTCGGCTTGGTCGGTGGATTTTACCTGGCTCAAAGAAAGCTCTTACTCTCAGGGCGCACTAGTCTCCTCTCCAGCCCTACTCAGGAGCTCACCGCAACCACCACAGTCAAAGTAGGCGATGTTTTTGGCTCAGCCGACGAAAAGACATTTCGCGACCAAGCAGAGGGGATCCTCAAATCAGGAGGAATCGACGGCGAAGGGAGCCATCATCTCGAGCGCGGTGACAACAAGAGCCAGTGGGTCTATATCACCTCCTCAGTTGTTGATCTTGACCTTATTATTGGACACAGAGTCTCTGTTTGGGGAGAAACCAATCAGGGTAAAAAAGCCGGCTGGCTCATGGATGTAGGCAGACTCAAGGTTCTTGAGCTAAACGCTGCTCCTGCTACCGACAAAACTGAAGATCAAAATTGATAACGTCATTAACCATTAACTATCAACCATAGGCCATGAGCTAAAAATATGATTGTTTTTGACGACGTCACCATCACTTTCCCAAATGGCACGAACGCCTTGACTGATGTTAGCTTTGCGATAGGCGCCGGCGACTTTGTCATTATCGAGGGTCACTCCGGAGCTGGTAAAACCTCTCTCATGCGCGCTGTGATCAAGGATCTACCAATCTCAAAGGGCAAAATCATTGTCGATGGCGATGATCTCGGGAAGATCTCGTCCAAAAACCTACCCCTTTTGAGACGCAA
>CAZDRB010000072.1:0-2158 GCA_964507925.1 uncultured Pseudomonadales bacterium | reverse complement strand
TCATAAAATCTCTTGACTGCCATCTCAACAAAAGACATAGACTTAGGGAGATCATCCTTGCCCAGTCTCTCTATTTTCTTGTGATATTCGTCTAATCCTACGTTTGGCGAGCTTACATGAATTTCTCCCTCACCATTTGGCTCAATCGTCACGTTAACTCTTTGGTCAACCGCAGTCACAATACAGGGAGATCCGTACACCACGGCATGCTCTCCATAAAGCATTAGTTTGCCCGGGGCCGACGCTGTTATCTTCATCTATCTCCAATCTGGGTCTCAATATAGCTGATGTTCCCATTATCCAAGAATCTTTTAATTTTTGCTAAATTAGGCGACATGGCCATCAACATCCCAGAACCAGCCACAACTCCTCCTGCCCCCGTTATCTTCACGCTCGCCCCAAGCTCGCGAAGTTTTTGACTTAGTGACCTCGCTGTTTTTCCTACCACTCCAAGTTCCTCCAAAAAAAGGCCATTATCATTTAGCAATCCTCGCACCTCCTCTCCATTGACGAGCATAGTTGCCACTCTCTCAGTCAGCTCTCCAATTTTTGTGATTATCTCTTCCTTATTCTTGCTTTGTGCCACGAACTCTACCATTTCTCTAGTAGTCTCTTTTGGTCTCCCCGAGTTAACCAATAGTAGTCTGATTGGGCTCTTAAATATCATTTTTTGGATTGGCTTCCCTTTAACAAAGCTAATCAGGCCTCCAGATATCACAGTTGCCGGATCAATCCCTGATGGATTTCCGTGAGCGATCTTTTCGCACTCCATTACTAGCTTAAACAATTCGTCGTTATCAATTGGTTTTCCAAGATATTCCCTTATAGTCTTAACTACAGCGGTCGCGGTCGCGGCTGAAGATCCTAGTCCAGATCCGATCGGCAAGTTACTTTGTATCCATACATGGAGACCGCTATTCCCCCCAGCAATCTCAATAGCCTTTCTAACTATCTCTGTCTTTTTTGATCCACCGCTCTTGACCACTTCCGCGCTAACTCCAATCGAAATACTTGCTGCAATTGCCATCTCACCATAAACCACGGAGTGTTCTCCAGAAATAATAATTTTTCCTGGAACAAAAACTGAGCTCATCGATCAAATTTCCCTTGGCTCGCTTGCTTAATTAGCTTAACCACCTCTCCAAAAAAACTACCAAGGTTATTGCCAGATCTTGATCTCGCAATTTCGAGCCAAAACTTTAGCTCAATCGAGGGAGGATCATCGCATGATCCGTTTACTTTGCCTCTTGAGGCTTCCTCAAGCTGTTCTGGAGACCAGGGCTTCATCGCAAGAACCGACAATATTTCACCGCATCTCATATGTCTCGATTAAATCCACAAGTCGCGTATCGCTTATAATCATTTTGTGCCAGGGCGAATAAATTTCTGGATTGTCTAGAACGTCTTTCTTTAGCTCCTCCCACTTGATCCACTTATAGTCCGAGGCTTCCTCTGGATTTGGCACAACATTTCCCGACCACTCCCCCACAATAACTGTATCTAGCTCGTTCTCACACCAGCCTGGCTTAACAGGATCACTTACTTGATAGCTAAATTTATAAAGTAGCTTCAAATCTTCTTGATTGATCTCAATCCCCATCTCTTCCTTGAGCCGCGTCACAGCCCGAGTTAAATACTCATCGCCCGGTCTCATATTTGTACAACATGTATTACTCCACAAACCTGCAAATACAGGTTTGCTGTCAGCTCGTTTTTGCATCAAGATTTCTACGCTATTGTTCACCCCTAGCGAAGTCGTAGACGAAGTGGGGCGATACAAAACAACCGACAGTGCGCGGTGCTTTTTGCCTTCTCCCTGATGTGCTTCCACTATTTCAGCCGTTCCGAGCTCTCGGTCATTATCGTCAACCAGAACTACCAACCTTTTATCCATAAAATATACGTCGCCAAAATCTCCAAAATCATTCGCCAATTAACGGCCGAAATTTATATCCATAAATAATATGTCCCCGCTCAGGATCCCCCGCTACTCTCAGCTTCCTGAACGTCATCTCGACCGGCATTCCAATTTCTATTTTTGGTCTTCGTCCGCGCTGAGTCATCTCGCCCCATTCCCCCCATAGAGCTTCTATTCTACGAGTCGAGACAAATTCTTCATAATCCAAGTCTGTCATCATCGTGGTAACCAACCTGCCTT
>CAZDRB010000071.1:0-2181 GCA_964507925.1 uncultured Pseudomonadales bacterium | reverse complement strand
TCGTCTCCCTCGCGATCTTTGCCGTAGTCTACGTCTTCCTCTTTATGCCCCATCAAGTTGACGGGAAATCTATGGAACCCAATTTTCACAACGGCGAATACATCTTGACTGACAAGCTCTCGTACCGCTTTAATGCCCCAAAGAGGGGTGATGTCGTCGTTTTCCATTCTCCACAGGACGAGAGATCTGATTTTATCAAGCGCATAATCGGAGTTCCTGGTGACACGCTCAAAGTTGAAAAAGGCTACGTCTATCTCAACGATCAGCGCCTCGAAGAAAACTACATCAATGATCCAGGAGGGGTCTTATCCGGACGTTTTCTTCGCGAAGGTCTAGAGGTCACTGTCCCACCTGACCAGTACCTCGTGATGGGCGACAATCGAGATCACTCCTCAGACTCTCGCGAATGGGGATTTGTCGGGATCGACGGGATAGTTGGCCGCGCCTTTTTCCGCTACTGGCCAGTCAAAGCGTTTGGGGTCGTCCCGACCGCCGAGGCCGAGCTCACGGTTGGAACAGTAAAAGGTGCAATCAACTCAGCCGATTAGCGCTAGAATACACTCATGAACTATTCTCTCAAGCGAGCGACACTCGCCAACGTCTTAGGTTACAGCTACCTGATCATTGTGAGCTTCGTCTCGACTCCAATGCTCTTGAATGGGCTCGGAGTCGAGGGCTTTGCAACCTACGCAATAATTATTGCCTCAGTCAATCTTCTCTCTGCACTTGACCTTGGGTTAGGACTTGCAACTGTCAAACATCTTTCTGAAAATGTCAGCCAGACACAAAAATCTCGCTACTGGCACTCTGCCAAGACGCTATACACCTCTCTGAGTTTGGGAATATTTTTTGTAGTCTGGAGCCTTGCATCACTTCCTGTAGCGCTTTTTGCTGGCCTTACTTCACTCATCGGCCTCTACTCAGCGCTCCCTCAGGCACTTGGCAAGTTTGGTTGGTATAACCTACGCACGTTTGTAGTCGGAACTGCCAACACAGTCGGAGCAGGATATCTCGCTCTGTCTGGTTATGGCATTGAAGCGATCGTCATCATGCAGTCTATCGCGACGCTCTTGGTTATTATAGTTTTTGCTAGTTTCCAAAAATCCTTTAAACTATCGTCTAAACCTGAGCTTCTTGAGTTAAAAAAATCTTTTCGTACACTCCTAAGCTATGGCCTCAAAAATCAGCTAGGAACAATCGTCGGGCAAGCCCAAAATCAATACGGCAAGTTTGTGCTCTCTACCCTTTCTCCCCTTGCAGTCTCTGGCTTTAGTATCGCCAAGGGATTAGTTATGGGTATTGCCGGCGGGGTAGTCCAGGTCGCAACGGCTCTGTTTCCAAAAAGTGCAGGTGATGAGCTTGTTGCGATCCGCCACCTCTATCACAAGCTTCAGCTAACGCTCGCAGTAACGGGACTGACGTCAATTCTGTTGTATTTCTCATTCGGTGGGTCACTCCTCTGGATATGGCTCGGGCAAACCGAGACGACGCTAATCGTTCATGAAATTTTCCTAGTATTGATTATCTATTTTGCCCTCCTTATCCTCACTCCACTTGCGAGCATGATTCTTAATAGCCGAGGTTATCCTGGCACAGTCTCGATATTAGCCGGATTAACATTCGTGATCGAACTTGTCCTGACCTTCATTCTCTTGCCATCAACTGGCTATATGGCGCCAGCATGGGCAGGACTCGTAGCCATTGCCGTAACTACCCCAGCTCTCCTTATCAAAGTCGAGAGAGTGCTACAATCAAAGTCATGAAATACGGCACAATCCCAGCTGGAGGACTAGGCACACGTTTGCAGCCGATCGGCTTTTCCAAAGAACTAGTTCCTGTTCACGGTCGAGCTGTCATTGAGTATCTTTTGGCGCGAATGTGCGAGGCAAGGATTGACAAGATTTTTGTAAACACGGCTCCTGACAAAACAGATCTTATTAAATATCTCGCCGAAAAATCAGAATATCGCGACAAGCTGATCTTTTTGGTCCGCGAGCGCAAAGGTCTCCTCGACGGAATCGTGCTTCCAGAATCGTATTTGAGCGAGACAGACGAGCTATACTTTGGTCTCCCAGACACCATTTGGTACCCGACTGATGGCTTTGCTCAGCTCGACAAGCAGGCGGGAGATCTTGTCCTCGGTCTTTTTGATACAGGAACACCAAAGAGGGTTGACTCAGT
>CAZDRB010000070.1:0-2220 GCA_964507925.1 uncultured Pseudomonadales bacterium | reverse complement strand
GAGACATGATCTCCAGTAGTCGCTTGCGAAATGCATCCTGTGAGCTCGGGCGATATGACTCCAGGGTGATCCCAACTCGCTTGGCAAGCGATTCAAGCGCCTCCAAAAAACTCATCCCGTCATATTTTTCAAGGAAACTAATTACGTCTCCGCCCTCCTGGCATCCAAAACACTTAAACGATTGACGCTCAGGAGACACAATAAAGCTCGGCGATTTTTCGGAGTGGAAGGGACACAACCCCTTAAAGTGCCTGCCCGCCTTTTTGAGTACGACCTTCTCCCCGATTATCTCAACAATGTCTACCTTGGACTTAACCTGCTCTACCTGATCATTGGCCATACAAACCTCAATACACTATACCCTACACATTATACTGTATACCCTCAATACCTCTCCCCCATCCGCTTGGCCGCAAACGGCCGAAAATCATCAAGTTTATCCATATCCTTGGAGAACACAAACATCAGTTTGTTCATCCAGTTATGGAGATCCTCAGAGTAGTGAATGTTCTCAATCTTAAAGTTTTTGATATTACCGGCAGAGGAACGAGCCACAAACGTCCCAAGCTTGAATATCGCTTGCATATATCCCTTGCTATACGAGGCCGAGTCAACAACTTTGTCGAGCCCGAGGGACATCTGGTAACGTGTCCAGGGAGTAGTATGGATAAACTTGGTTAGCCGGCGGGTCGTGATGATAAACATGGTCTTCCTGTATACCTGCCAGATCCACCACATCCCTCCAAACATGACTATTGCTCCGATGAGTAGGATCATGGCAATCATCCCTCCATAAGCAAAATCCCAGGTCTTGCCCATATTGGCAACTAGAAGCGACCCAACTAGCACCGTGATCGCAACTACCAGGCTAAAAAATACCAATCGCACCATGAGCATCATCGGGGCTTCGCGGGTGACGTACAAGATCTTCTCGTTCTCGGCCTTACCCGGAAAAATCATCTCGGAATATGGGGGGTTTAGCTCGTCTGTCTCCAAAATGTTTTGCATAAAAATATTATAGCCCAAGCTGTTCCTTTATGTGTTCTTGATATCTCTCAGTCTTTCTAATCTTGCCTCTTGCAGCAGGGTGGACAATCGAGATATGCTCAATCCCCTGCTCCCTCAAAACTCCTTGTACTTTCTT
This sequence comes from uncultured Pseudomonadales bacterium, assembly GCA_964507925.1. Classification (GTDB taxonomy): domain Bacteria; phylum Patescibacteriota; class Microgenomatia; order UBA1400; family UBA12108; genus CAZDRB01. Next base: position 1,076 of record CAZDRB010000070.1, on the reverse strand, counting down.
TCCCATCGCAACCACGATTAGTCCAAAAGTGGCAAACTCCAAGATCTGGAAAACATTCTCAATAGACACAATTTCAGGGCCATCACCGTCACAAAATACGTTTACAAAGCGCTGCTCCCGAGGCTCAACTCCAGCAGCCACAAGTGCCTCAAACAAGGGCTTGGCTGCAAGTCGTCCATCTCTCCACGTCCAGTCGTTCTCAACTGCTGTCGCCGATCTCCTCTCGCCTACAAAAACGTACATCAACAAATCCCTTATTTGTATTGCTCTATGGCTTCGTCAAATCTCGCCAGTCCCGCTCCATCAGTCCAAAGACCAACCCAGCTCCTTACATGTTGAAATAAAGCGCTCTCTGGAGCTGCCCTAGAAAGAGCAATTGCCCACGATCCTACCGTAAATTCGAGATGTTCTGTTTGCTCGCTCCCTCGAAGAAGTAATCCGCCAACGGTCTCTATTTGACCTGCTAATTCTGGGCTACACTCACCTCGATACTGGGGGATTATATCGACCAACACTGGACCTCCTGCAAGTATTCCCAAGGTCGCCAATCTCGATGATAAAGGATCAGCTCCAAGTCCCAAAGCCATTGCCTCAAGATATACTGCCCGTTTATCTATCTCTCCACTACTGCTACTTCTCATTGATTGTCATCTCTAACATCTAATTATTATAAGTTTAACATTCTTGTCAACGACAGTTGACTCAAAAGCACTAATTAATTTTTCTTGCGATAAAGACGTCTTCTCTAGGACAAATCTCCCAATCCGCTCCGATATTCTGAGACAAAAATTGGTTATGCATGTCTAGTCTAATTATAGTTCCGGGCTTAGAAATTCTGTTAAGAGCGTATATGATCAGATACCCGGCCTCATTAGAAACATCGTTTCTCGGTGGTAATCCCCACATCGCTATACCTTGTGCGGACAAAATTGCATCAACACTAGAGTCAGGTATGCTCCGCAACACCCCCCAATCCGCCTTAGTTAATTGTAGTCCAGGCCTGTCTAGATATATTCTTCTCTCTTGACTGTATAAAATATCGACACCAATTATTGTAGTTTCGGGATGTTTTTGTG
>CAZDRB010000069.1:0-2395 GCA_964507925.1 uncultured Pseudomonadales bacterium | reverse complement strand
CATGTCCAAGTGGACAACAAAGTGCTTGACTGAGCCCAGACCACTGGTTAGTGAGAGAACAATTGAGGTCCTGCGAGATGGTGCAAGATTAATTGAGCTAAGAGCTCACAAGGCCGGTGAGTACGAAGTTGCGAGATATTACTTTCCTGAATGGAAGGGATATACCGAAGATGGCGGGGTTATCGAACTGTCGCCAAGCGGCGAGCACGGACTAATCAAGTTCACAACGACTGATGATAATCAAACAGTACTCATAAGGTTGGAGAAAACTAGAGCGAGCAAGCTCGGAGATTGGGCTAGCGCGATCTCAATACTTGCCGCGCTAATCCTGTTAACAAAGCAAGAGCGGGGAGTGCAAAAGTCATAAGGGCGTGTTCTATAGGTGTTCCGAGCCAGGATCCAGCTCCAACAAAGTATAGATAGCGAGAGAAGACAGAAAAAGAGTAGGCAGCGACGGTCACACGAATCAATCTATTTGGGATTAGGGCAGCAAGAGGAACAAGCCAAGTCACGTACCAAGGTTGGTATTGCCAAGAGTAGTTGTAGAGAAGCGGGGTTATGGCGAGCGCCACAAGGAGGCATTTGAGAGCAAGGAGAAAGTATTTTTTGGGTACAAACAACAAGGGGAGAGCGAATACCGTAACATATTTGATTCCGACCGAGAGGGCGAGAGTGACGATCGACCAGACTTTTTTCTTGATCTGGCTGAGGTAAAGTGCGAGGAGGAGGAGCGAGATCATGATCGCATCGTTGTGTGCGTTAACTAGCCACTCCATGAGAATTAAGGGGTTGAGGGCAAAATAAAGCTGGGCGCGCGGTGAGCGAGTGAGCCGACCGATGACCCAGATTGTCAGAAGATACCATGCGATCTGATCGAGTTTAAAAAGATAAAGAATCGGGACAAACTTGCCCATGCCTAGTAGGTAATATGGAATTGTGAGGCCGACAAAGACAGGTCCGTATGGCGAGGTTGTGTGGACCCAGCGCATAAAGCGAATCCAAGTGTCTGAGCTATATGTGTCCGGCGTAACTAAGTAGGGACTAGTGTGGTAAACCATGATCTGCTTGGCACCAAAGAGATACTTGAAGATATCTGAAGAGAGCATGGGATAGGCAAGTGCGAGGATAAGTGAAAGCACAATAACAATCTTCCACGGAAAGCGGGCGTGTCGGGGGAGCAGAGTTGCTGTATAAAGGACAAAAAGGGAAAGAATGAGCGTGACAAAAACTGTGAGCGAGAGCGTGCGGTCAAAGTAGACTAACCCCTGCATCTTGCTAACAAAGTCGAACACAATAGGGTGTGACGAGAGCGTTAGATTGAGGTCGACAAAACCGTAGCTATAAACAAACAATAAAATAGAAATCAGAAACCAAAAACTGATAAGGAGTTTAGACATGGTATTTTCCGAGCAGGTCGTTAGCACGAACGCGCATAATCTCAAAAAGCATCTCGAGACTTTCTTTGACAAAATTGCGCGACTTGCCAAGACTCGCATCTTCGTTTTTCCAGACCACTTTAACTTCCTTGATTTTGGCGCCGATTTTTTTGGCGAGGTGGAGGAGTTCGACGTCGTAGGCCGTGACTTTCCAGCCCTCGACTTGATTGGTTCGACCAAAGAGGCGCATCCGTGAGAATATATCTCTCGCTAGATTGGTCTCGATCAGTTTAAAGCCACACTGGGTGTCTCGGATCTCAGGCAAAAGAATTAGTCGCCTCACGACCAAAAACACGACCGAGGCGATCTGGCGAATAAAGGTCGAGTCTTGTCTCCTCGCCCCGCGTGAGCCAATCACGACTTTGTATCCCTTGTCAGTCCAAGGCAAGAGCTTGGCAAGCTCGGAAATAGGAGTTGATTGATCCATGTCGGTGAGGAGAACGTATTTGCCTTTTGCCTCACGAATCCCAGACCTGAGTGCGTAGGGCTTGCCGGCATGCTGGTTAAAAATCAAGCGAAAGTTTTTGTTTTTGGCGATAAATTCTTTGATCAGGATGATGCTCGTGTCGGTTGAGCCGTCGTCGGAGATGACTACTTCCCAGGAATATTTTTGCTTTTTGAGGTAGCTTGCGACGTCGTTTAACACTCCCCTTTTGACGTTTTCGATTTCGTTGTAGTTGGGAATAAGGACGGTTACTTGAGGCTTCATGAGTTTATTCTAACACTATTTCGGCGACCCAAATCCCGATCGAGACGTGGTCATTGCTCACGATTTTTCTCTTGCCGTCAAAAGAATTCAATTCTGGGTGACCGAGATAGTTAGCAATCGACGGGTGGGCGGGACCAGTCAAAAACAGGAGTGTGGTCGTCTCGTCATCCTCTGGGCAAGGAGCTCCGGAGCAGATATCAAAAATGCGCTTCGCTAGAGTGTTTGTGGGCGGATTGTCAGAAACTGCGAG
>CAZDRB010000068.1:0-2610 GCA_964507925.1 uncultured Pseudomonadales bacterium | reverse complement strand
TTCTTGGATAAAGTCTGCAGGTGCTCGTGCACGGTAGCAAGGGAGGATACTCCGAGCGAGTCGGCAATTTCTTGCAGGGTAGGGGAGGTGCCAAACTTTTGGATGTACTGACCGATGTATTCGAGGATCTGTTTCTGGCGTTTATAAAGTGTGACGGGCATAACTCAAACTTACCCGAACTATATACGAATGTCAAGCCCAGCTTTGCTTAGACGGCGGTATGATAGAGTAAACTCTATGCGCTATCTTGTAGCTCTCATTATTTTTTTATATTCACTCTCGCCTGCCCAAGCAGCCGGGGAGTTTGCAACTAGTTTTAGCTCCACCTACACCGTCCAAAAGAGCGGGTTAACTACCGTGCTGCACGAAATCAGTCTCAAAAACAATCTAGCCCATATCTATGCAACCTCCTACACCCTCGCCATAAACAGCGAAGACATCACCTCGGTCAAGGCCTACGACGAACTCGGCGAAATCAATACTACAGTCGAACGGTCCGGTGGCAGCACTACGATCTCGCTCGACATATCTCGTCCCAAAATCGGCAAAGATCAAGTCAAAATCATCTCGATTAGCTACCAAACCGAAAACATCGCCGAGGTTATCGGCAATACCAAGACTATTAACATCCCTCGGCTTTCAAAAGCCAACGAGGCCGAGAGCTATACTCGCACCATTCTAGTCGAGGGAGTTGAAGGCATGCCAACACTTATTCACCCCCCGCCTTCACAATCAACTACCGACGGAGAATTCTCCAAGTTTGTCTTTACTAGCTACCAGAACGACTCGCTCTCCTTGAGCTTTGGCAGTTCAGTTACCTACAAACTAAATCTGACCTACGAGCTCAAAAACAAAGAGCTTTTTTCGGCTGACTCAGAACTTGCTCTTCCACCAGATACAGGATATCAGCGCGTCATAATCAAGAAACTCGATCCCGAACCAAGCACCGTCGTGATCGATTCCGATGGCAACTGGCTTGCGCGCTACACTCTCAGGCCACAAGAAAAGCTCTTAGTAAGCGCCGAGATGTTTGTCACCGTTTATCCTGTACCATCTCAGTACGACCCAAGTAATCGCGAAGATCTCGTTCACTCAACCAAGTATTGGGATACCCATACAAGTATTGTCAAAAATCTTGGCGATCAGCTCAAGTCTCCAGAGAATATCTATTCTTACCTTACCACTAGTTTCATCTACAACTACGAGGGGCTTTCAGGTCCGAGCGAGAGGCTCGGCGCAAGCAGGGCTCTTTCTACCCCACAAAACGTTTTATGTACTGAGTTTACCGATTCCTTTGTCGCACTCGCCCGCTACAACAAAATCTCAGCCCGCGAAATCAATGGTTATGGATACACGAATATTTCTGAGCTTCATCCACAAAATCAGGACTCAGATATTCTTCATGCTTGGCCAGAATACTTTGATCAAAACTCGGGGAAATGGCTCGCTATCGACCCGACCTGGGGCAACACAACTGGAGGGATTAATTACTTTAACAAACTAGATTTTAACCATATCGCCTTTGTCCGTCACGGCCAAGAGGATAGTTATCCACTCCCTGCCGGTGCCTACAAAGGCTCCGCCGACGACAAATTTATAGAGGTCGAGGTAGCAACCGAGGCTCTAGAACCCAACACCGATTACTTGATCTACAATGAAGATAACAAAAAAATCATCAAAAATATCGGCAACACCGCGATCTTGCCTGGAACAATCGAGCTAGATGATCAAAGTTTTGAGGTTGGCTATATTCCTCCTTATGGTACAGAAGAGTTAGACAGAAAGGCTCCGCAAGATTTTTGGCAAAAAATCTCTCGTTTTTTTACTAAACTTGCGACCCGGATAGGGATTAGGTAAGATAGGCCCTGATATGCGAAAACTAATAATTAGTATTCTGGCAACGGCAGCGAGTTTTTACGTGGCCCAGTCCATCCTAAGTGGTGTTCAGATCGACAACACCTGGAGCGCCTATTTGGTCGCCTCTCTTGTTTTTGTATTATTTAACTTTTTTCTTTCTCCAATTATCAAGATTTTACTTTTACCGATCAATCTCCTGACCTTGGGGTTATTTCGCTGGATCACAAACGTCTTGGTACTCTATCTCTTTGATCTTCTCTACGACGGCATCGACATCGTCGCCTTTACCTATCCCGGCTACAGCTCGAGCCTTGTCTCTCTTCCCAGTACTTATCTCAATCTATTCTGGGTTCTAGTTCTTTGTTCCCTCATTATGAGTCTTGTCTACTCTTTTATTCAAATGCTCTTTAGGGTCGAAAATTAATATGTTTTCGCTGATTGCTCAAATTTTTGTCTCGATCACCCTCATTACGGTCATCATTCTACAGGCCAAGGGAGGTGGACTCTCGAGTGTCCTCGGAGGAAATAGCAACTACCACTCCAAACGCGGCGTCGAAAAATCGCTGTTCTATGCAACAATCCTTTTAAGCTTTGTCTTTGTGACTCTTGCGGTATTCAACGCAATCTAGGCGTTTTATGTTTAAAAAAATTCGTCGCTACTACTGGGTTTCCAAAAGTTTTTTGGGCCGGCATAGCCGGATCATTGTCCGAACGACAAGCATAGTCTTGAGCTTGATCCTTTTGTTCTTTCTT
>CAZDRB010000067.1:0-2619 GCA_964507925.1 uncultured Pseudomonadales bacterium | reverse complement strand
GCTTTTTGTATGAGATATAATTCCTCTTGATGTTATCAATGGCCAAAATAGTCGAACCTATTCTCAAAGATCTAAAATCTAATAACTTTATAGTTTCTGAGCAAGATTTAGATCGACCATGGGGCGGGTATCTCAGGATCGACGATAGTCAGTCTTCTGAGTTTATCACCAAATACTTTGCAGACTTTCTCTTCCCCGAATGGACCAAATCACTCCGCATGGATCCAAAAATACTCTTCGTAAAGCCGGGCACGAGGTTGTCTTGGCAGTATCACGATCGACGTGGAGAAGTATGGAAAGTAATCGAAGGTCCAGTGTGCGTCATGACGAACGATACAAATGTACAACCAGAAACACTTCACGTTTTTAACAGTGGAGAAATAGTTGAGATCCCCCAGGGGACTCGCCACCGCTTGATAGGCTTGAATGATTGGGGGATCGTAGCAGAAATATGGGTGAGCACTGATCCTGCTCACCCTACTGATGAGGATGATAACCACAGGTTAGAAGATGACTACGGCAGAAAATAAATGCACAACCACGCGCCGCCTGATTACATCTGCCCCATTTGCCTCGGAGTAAATGGGGTAGAGAGTGAAGACACTCTCTTACGCCTCACGGACATCGTCTATATCGACGAATTTGTCACGGCCTTCATCAATTCTTTTTGGATCAAGGGTAACGAAGGGCATGTTATCATCGTCCCAAACGAGCATTACGAAAATATTTATGATCTGCCCAAAGAGCTAGCGGGGCGTGTTCAATCTCTCGCCAAAAAAATTGCCCTCGCCATGAAGCAGGTCTACGAATGCGATGGCATCACAACTCTGCAAAACAACGAGCCGGCAGGTTCTCAGCACGCCTTTCACTATCATCTCCACATCTTCCCGCGCTACACTAGCGACTCACTATTTACGAACATAGGCGACAAGCAGCTCGCAGATCCCCAAAAGCGCAAAGCGTATGCTGAAAAGCTCCGCGCCTTGTTAAAATAAGCTTATGAACTTCGATATCCAGCTCGTCAAATTAGAGGACATGATCCCGCTACAGCAGGCAGGGCTCGATAAGTTAAACAAGGAATGCTTTGGCGATATTCCTGATGAGGAATCAAAGGAAGATTTTTTTGCTGAGCCATTCGCCTATCTCTTTGCCATGATCGGCAATCAAATGATCAGTCGCGTGGCACTTTTTAAGAGAAAAGTGATTTTTGCTGGCCACTCGATCGCTCTCGGCGGGATCGGGGGAGTCTGTGTCGGCGTTGATTATCGCCACCACGGCGTCGCCTCGAGCATGGTCAAGCGGGGACTCGTAATTCTCAAGGAAGAAGGATGCGACGTCGCTTGCCTCAACGTTGATCTCGAAAAAAAGATCTACTCACTCTACACCAAGCTCGGCTTTGTCATGATGGAGCGCGATATCTCTTTTGAAAATGTACACGGGGAGATCAAGCACGAGTCAGGCACTATGTTTGCACCCCTCAACTCTCCCGAAAAATTTGAGCTCATTATGAATAGTACCGAGACGTTCCACTACGGACGCGGGTACTGGTGATATGTCATAGACAGACTTGATATAATATATTCCTATATTATTAGGAGAGGTATTATGTCACCAGAAAGCAGTCCCGTTCCCAATTATGAGAGAAACTGGGGAAAGCTCAAGGGTACACTACCATTTTTTTCAAACAACATAAATTGGGAACATAGTTTGGACACGATCACTACCTTCTGGAGAGACATATACCCCTCAAGCCAAGAAAGGCTTGATAGATTTACAAATGCCCTTAATCTACCTGGAATCCCAAAACCAGAATTAAGAGACGCCACAGAATATCTTGGTGAAACTGAGAGAATTATTCAAAACTTTTTGACTATAATCACCTCGCTCGCTGCTGATGAAAAAATCGAATGGTCAAGCATCGAGGGCTTAGCCGAGGAACTACAAGGGATAACTGGGGATAATAGTGCCGGCGATCAAGCTATCGCGCTCCTTGAGGCTATTTCAGAAACCCGGGATTTGGGATTAACCCCTCAAAAAATGAGACAAAGAATCGCCCAGCATGCCTTTGACGAGATATTTACTACTGGCGAACATCGGATGTACGACTATACTGGGGCAGAATATGGCGATGATGTTGTAGATCGTACTACCGCCGACCCCCTTAGGTCCGAGAAACATGAGTTAATTAGTGCCATAAAATCAAGGCCATGGAATAATAGGGTCAATACCAAACGAAAAAAAAGTTTCAAAAAATGGAAAGACGCAATTAATCACGGCGATAATAATATTGATTATCAAGTTGCAGAAGACCTAGAAGAACTCTGGGAAGCAACCCAGGGAAGAAAAGTTACCCGCAAGTCAGCACTTTATTATCTCACACTCGCCGAGGATATTTACGTTGGCCTTGAACAAGATGGAGCATTTGACGTAGATCTTAATGATCCTTACGGAGAAGGTGAGGAAGACGAATAATCATGCTATTTCGCAAGTCAGGATCAGAATCACCCCGAAAAACTCTCCCCGATCAAATCATTGCTCACCTCAATCGCTCCCACGGCAGGACAATGGCTGATCCAGACATGACAAGATCAATCGCCTACAAAGAGGTCTTGAGCGCAC
>CAZDRB010000066.1:0-2681 GCA_964507925.1 uncultured Pseudomonadales bacterium | reverse complement strand
ATATATCCATTGTTTAACGATTTCTATCCATCACCTGTATAGTCCCTACCCAAAGTAGCTCCTTAAAACCCTGAACTTCCACACACCACCCAGGCATTCTACACCGAAGGTGTCAACCTGACAAAATCATCTTGACACAAAGTAATAAAAGTAATAAATTATTACTTATATGAACTCTGTCAGAACAACCACCAATGCAAAAGGTCAATTTGTGATCCCTGTTCACATGCGCAAAAACTGGAATATCACAAATACAACACCCCTTGAAGTTATCGATATTCCTAACTCCGGCATTCTTATTAAGCCAATTAGTCAAAAAACCGAGTTAACAGATGAAGAATTTATGGACATTCTTGAGACTACCAAAGGATCCATGGCCAGTGCAGATTGGGATGAAACAGAAAAAAAACTAGACAAACTTGCCAAACAAGAATTAAAAGAAATGAAAGCAAATGCATGGTAATTCTTGATACCAATATCTTGATCGATCATTTACGCCAACAGAACATTAAATTAACGCTGTATCAAAAATTACTTAAAAAATACTCTAGAAAATCGTTGGGAATATCTACAATATCTCTCCAAGAACTATTTATCGGTCAAAGTACAAGATCAACAAAATTCAAAAAAGAGATCTTATTATCCGTATCTGGAATCAAAGTATTTTCTCATAATAAAGCAATAGCACAACTCTCCGGTGAATTTATGCGGGACAGTGAAAACAATCTCCAATTTGCCGATGCCGCCATCGCCGCAACCGCCGTCCACTATGGTGCCTCCCTCGCCACCCTCAACACTAAAGATTTCAAAGGCATTCCAGGCCTTAAGCTACTCAAACTCTAGCGCGACCAATACTCTAGATTATCTTGGTTTACATGTTTTACCTGGTTTACTTGGTTCACTGCAGCAGATACCCCTGCCCCCTCACCGACTCCAACCTACTCCCCTCTATCCCCATCTCCACTAACTTATACCTTAGTCGCTCTACCACCTTATTAAGTGCCCAAAAACTCTTAAACTCCCCTTCACCCCAGATCGTATCTGCCAGCTCGTCATAGGTCACTAGGTCACCCAGCCGTCCGACTAGCAGTTTCAGCACCACCTTCTCCTGCTTGGTCAGCTCCTTCCCAACAACATTCCCTCTTATCATCACCTTGCTCCCCATTACTCCAAAGTTAGCCTGTTGTTTCGCTAGACCGAGACTCTTCACATACTCTCTAGATGCATCTCTAACCTTCTTCGGTACGCGCGACAGCTGGGCAAACACTGGCTCAAAATGTGGCAGTAGTTTCTTCATCTTAGGTCTGGTCATGAGAAAGTCCATGAGTGCCTCCCGCTTAGTCCAGGTCACTCCTAGTTCTTTGCGCATAATATAAAGAGTAGAGTTAATCATCATAGCTACTAGATCAGCCACACCCCGGTCTGCTCTGACATAATATTTTGTTCCTACCCAGTTACCCGATGACACTGTCCCATACCGACTAACCACTACTTCCACCTTCTCATGAATCTTTCTATACTCAGGCAAATATTCATCCATCACTTCCCACAACTCTGATTCGATCTTCTTCCAATCTCGCTCCCACGCATTTGTCTCTACTTTTTTATACTCCAGTTCTCGAGGATAAATCACTTGTGCCGTCGCCGCTACCCTCTTATCAAGCTCTGGCAAGACTACAAAACCCTGCTTCTCGTAGAACCCACTCGCAATAATCTTTGCTGTCGATTTAAGCCGCTCTTCTTCTGTTTTTGGACTATTTACAAATCTTATATCTGGCATATGTCCATCAATTGTCCACGATTATACACCTCCCTACCCTATAATGTCAAAAATTAAGTAAAGGAAAAATTTATGACCAAAAATAATGAGGTTGATCGTTATCAACATATTCTCGAAGTAAAAGAAGGTGATCATCCCATACTTGTAGCGATCAAACAACGACTTGCTACACAATATTACTTTATTGAGGATGAAGGATTCAGAAAAGATGAAATTCCTTCATATGTTCTTGCAGCATCTTTAAGAGACAACTTGACTTACATTTGTGCCGCCTCACAAACAGAGGTGTTAGTAGATGTAATGTCGCTTCTTGACACTATCTTCAATAGTCCCAGATTTAGTAAACATAGGGAAGAATTTTTAAAGTAGTCAAAAATTATCATATACATAGTAAACTACGCACGGCCTAAAGGCCGTGGCTTTTGTTAGGGCTACAGTGTCATACTATCCCGATTTTCTCGGATGTATTTCTTCACGGCAGAGGCAGAGGTGGATCCAACCGTCTCAGCAAAATAGCCATCAGCCCACAGTGGCTCTCCCCAGATGTACTCCTCCAACTCAGGCATTTCTTTTCTGAGGTAGTGACTACTTCCACCCTTCAGGTGTTGAACTACTTTGGAGACACTTTCCGAGGGGTGGATCTGGATTAACATGTGGACATGATCAGGTAGGATCTTGAGTTCTTCGATCCACCAGTTGTTCACCTTACAAGCTTCATAGAACAAGTGAGTCAGGGTGGCGGCTATTTTGCCTGAGAGTACCCGCTTTCGGTACTTGGGTATCCACACGAGGTGGTACATTAACCGATGTTTGGTGTGACCCCCATGCCAGTGTTTGAGTACCATGGGGATAGTATGACACGACTATACTTCTTCCTACGGCCTAAAGGCCGTGGATTGAT
>CAZDRB010000065.1:0-2749 GCA_964507925.1 uncultured Pseudomonadales bacterium | reverse complement strand
GCCTACGAGCTCCAGGTAGGGCAGGGGATTCTCAAGGAGGTTACAAGTAGGTTGACCTTCCTGCACAATGTCGGACTCGGGTATCTAACTCTAGCCCGGAAAAGTAAAACCTTGTCAGGCGGAGAACAGCAAAGGATCAGACTCGCAAGTCAGATCGGAACCGGTCTGACCGGCGTGCTTTATGTTCTCGACGAACCCTCGATTGGTCTTCATTCTCGCGACGTCGACGCCCTCATCACCTCGCTCAAACATCTCGTCGAGCTAGGCAACACCTTGATCGTCGTCGAGCATGACGAAGAAACTATCCGTGCGGCAGATTATCTAGTAGAGCTTGGGCCCCATGCTGGAGTACACGGGGGCAAGTTGACTGCTCAGGGTACAGTCGCTGAAGTCTCAGGCAACAAAAACTCCCTCACCGGTCAATACCTCTCTGGCAAACTCTCGATTCCGTCCGAGATCAAAGCGCTCGAAACCAAGCTCGGCACACTCAAACTATCTGGAGCCAGGGAAAATAATCTCAAAAATGTGAGTCTCACGCTCCCCCTCGGCAACCTCATCGGCATTACCGGCGTCTCAGGGAGCGGCAAGTCCACGCTCATCACCGAGACTCTCTATCCCGTGCTCAAGTATTATCTCGACGGGACCTTTTCCGACCACATGGGCACTTATGATCGCCTCGACGGCTATCACTACCTCAAGTCCACTTACCTCGTCGATCAGTCACCCATTGGGAGAACTCCTCGGAGCAATCCGGCCACCTATGTCGGCTTTTTTGACCAGATCCGCGAGCTATTTGCAAGCACCCAGGAAGCCAAACTCCGTGGTTTTGACAAAGGTCGCTTCTCCTTTAACATCAAGGGTGGTAGGTGCGAAAAATGCCAGGGCGGGGGAGTCATCAAGATCGAGATGCAGTTCCTAGCCGATGTCTATGTCACCTGCGACGTCTGCGAAGGCAAGCGCTATAACCAAGAAACACTGCTCGTAAAGTACAAGGGCCTCACGATCTTTGACATTCTCGACATGACACTCGAATCAGGACTCGAATACTTCAAAAATCACGGAAAAATCTACCGCAAGCTCAAGCTCTTGGTCGACGTCGGACTGGGATATCTCAAGATCGGGCAGCCCGCGCCAACGCTTTCAGGTGGTGAGGCACAAAGGATCAAGCTAGCAAGTGAGCTAGGCAAAAGGGAAGGGGCAAGTACACTCTATATCCTCGACGAGCCCACGACCGGCCTCCACTTTGACGACATCAAAAAGCTCTTGGTCACACTCAAAAAGCTAGTTGAAAAAGGCAATACCGTCGTCGTGATCGAGCACAATCTAGACGTCATCAAAAACTGTCAGTATCTAGTTGACCTTGGCCCCGAGGGCGGAGAAAATGGTGGCAATATTTTGTTCCAGGGCCGAACTCAGGAGATTCTCAAAGTCAAAAATAGCTACACTGCGAGATACCTCAATAAATATCTGGATCGCTAAATCTATCCGCTAAGCGTACAGAATAACCCGCTGCTACTCTCACCCCGATACCTTCATTACCAACCACAAATTTTTCTCCCTCTGTCTTGTGCCAAACCTTACCATCTTTGTCTGGAGTAATGACCATCATCTCTGGAGAGTTAACATAGATACCCCACAAAAGAGACCAAAAATCCCAAAAGCCAATTTTTAGTTCAGTCGCCCCTGGAACATCAATAACCGTAATCTCATTCGCTAGCTTACTTTGTCCAACTACGTTTTTACCCTGAAAATACTCAATTATTGGGGTCATGCAGCTCTTTTATCTCCAATCATAATTGCCCCAGCAGTAGGATCCACAGACTTGTCTCCGGCTTGAAGTTCTTCCATCAAGCCTCGACGCCAGATCTCACCACCACCCTGGGTTCCGACAATCTTAAATTCACGATTGTTTTGATTGCCTATATATGCAACTGCTCCAGCAACAACTCTCAAGGTCTCTCCAATATTTAGATAATAAACCTCATCAGGTGGAGCTTTTCCCACAACGCCAAGCCTATATTCAATCGGCTTCACTGGATTAGTTAGGCCGTTTTCTACATTTACTGGAGTCATAAGCCGTCCCTCCAAAAACTACTATTAACCTATCCTAGCATATTTCTATTTTTGTCTAGTGTTACGTAAAAATATCTCGCCCTCGCCAAAGCCTTGATACTTTACGTTCTCAACCCTTCCTCTAAGGATCATGCTCGTCAAACCAGTAAAAATCCCGTTAATAGTTCCACCAAGTGCCAAACCAAAAATATTATCTACCACATCACCATCACTCACGGTCGCTGACTCAAAACTCTCGATCATTAGCTTTTCTCCACTCCCAAGCCCAATTACTCTCCTGCCTCTTGCCTCACTCTCTATTTCTAGCTGAACTGGGTTAATCCCGTCGTTTGTGATCTCAATTGGCGTCATCAAACTCCCACATATTGGGTACTGGGCAAACTAGCCGTCATTCGATCTCCAAGACCCAAAGTAACTCCATTAATCTCGCCCCCAATTTCTAAGGAGAGAACATGGTCATAACCCTCTACGTTGTTGCTATAAACTATCGCTTCAAGACCTGCCAAAACCTCTAGGCTCTCTCCAGGTAATAGCTCGATTTCCGTTCCTACTTCTTGTTCTTCTCCAGGCTCACCCTCATATCGAATTACAAAAAGATCCTCGATCTCGCTAAAATTTTCAATCCTTACTGGAGTCATGAGATAATTGTATCCTATGCGTCAACTCGAGTGGCACA
>CAZDRB010000064.1:0-2997 GCA_964507925.1 uncultured Pseudomonadales bacterium | reverse complement strand
ATCCACCCTGTGCTCTTCCTCTCGTAAACAGCCTGGACCCACCTCGGATCATCCCCCAGATACTAAAACCTTCGTGGGTATAAAACTCTTTGTCCTCTACTGCCACCGTTGCTTGGCGCAAAAGTGGGGAGATCTCCTCAAACTTAACTGGCAATCGGTTGTAATCGGTATAGAGGTCATAAAGTGTTTGCCCATCTCGATCCACGATTTTGGTACTAAAACCATCCCTTCTTATCACAGAATTGGGATCTGGTAGACTGCGCGCCGTCCAAGCTAGTACAACCAACAAAAGGATTATCCCCACAACCACCCCCACTAGAGATAGTATTCCGAGATACTTGAGGATTGTTGCTTTATCAAATCTTCGACTCATCATCCGCATTCGCCTCCCACTACTCCTCAATCGCCAGGTTGATAGCCAGTCTTGCATAGTAAACAGTATAACCCTTGATCTCACCCAGAGCAAATTTGACAGGAACAGAAATAATGATATAGTAGCGCAACAAGTTAATAGTAAAGCTATGATGGAGCTTTCAGTAGGTAACTAAATTAGTAAACAGAGAATTGACGGCTGGTGAAAGTCAATCAAGATTAGTTATTCGAATTTACTCTCCTGAGCAGGTCTGACAAAATCAGATCCGGTTGTCCCCGTAACCAGACGAAGATGTGTCACAAAAGAAACAGAGCATCTGAACAAACTAGGTTATTCTTGGTAGTTTCAGATCCCGCTCATGCGGGATTTTTTATAACCAGATAACATTACAGGGTTGGTACCGCCTTACTTGCAGGCCCCTGTCTATATCTAGCTAGATACATTCTGGTTGGATCTAGGCGGGGGTTATTTGTTAGATAAGTAGTGAGGTAACTATGTCAATCGAAAAAGAACTAGCAAAAGCTTGGGCCAAGGCATCCAACCTTGGCGGCGAACTGGTGTTGCTTGAACCTAATACCATTGACCCAGATACCGCGTCCAGGACGCTCATCAGTTTACTCCAGGCAACTTACACCGATCATGCAATCTCGAAAAATCCTGAGCAACTAAAACTCGATATCGAAAATCACAAGGTGCAGCCTTGGTTTGTCACCAGAGATGGTCAGCCAGTTGCCTGTGCTGCCCTGATTAAACAAAACGATGGTTCACTTGAACTAGGTCGAGCTGTTTCAGTCGAAAACGGTAGTGGTGTTGGCAAAATCGCCATGCTCTCTGCCGCACTGAGCAAAGCAGAGTCACCTCTAGTTGCTGAGGTCCGGCTTGCTGGCAATTTTGCTGGCGTACCAGGCAGTGAAGCAACTCAGCGCATTTGCCTAGATCTGCTCAATTTAGTTCCTCACGCCTTACTTTTCGCTTTTAGTCACGGTCAACCCTTAAGACGAGAGTTGTTTGCCTTTTCGGCAGAAAACACGAAGCTCTTAAATAACAGCCCTCTTTCAACAGCTCAAAGCTTTTTACAAGGTAGAGATACGCTAGGTCCTACTCGTCGCTTAAAAACTGTGCAAAATGAACCATTCAGGGTTCTCGTAGTTGACGATTCAGGTATTGATCATCAAGAAATGGCTCGGCACATCCGGTCAGAGGGCTCCGGGTTTACCTTAGTACAAATCGAAGCGACAGATCATAATCTAAGCACAATTCAGTCGCTTTTAAACAATGAGTTTGTTCTCGTCGGGCTAAATAGGGATCACAGCTCGTCTGGACTTCCGATCATCTGGCTTGCCACGATAGCAAAAGGCGAAACTCTGGCGCCTGCAGCTCCAAGTTCTGTGTTAACAAAAAATCTGCGTGATGATATTAAATTTATTGATTCAAAATTTAGACAACTAGCAGGGAGGAGCTAACTATGAATGTCGCCTCGATTCTTAAAGAACTAGTTTCAATCAAATCTGTTAGTGCCGACAAAAACACTTGCCATGCCCTACTAAAGCGTGTCCAGACATTAACTCCCTCTTCACAGTTGCTCGACACATCAAACATACTAGTTTGGGGCCACACTGACCTAAAAACATCAAGATGGCTCATCAACACTCATATTGACGTCGTCCCAGGAGACGACGCTTTATTCCAACTAAGCATTCGTGGCGATCGGGCATTTGGTCGAGGGGCGGCAGACACAAAAGGCTCGGCTGCCGTTTTACTAAACAAAGCCACAGACTGGGCAGATCTCGCCCAAAAAAAGAGAGTTACTTTTATGTTCGTTTCTGATGAAGAAATCGGCGGAGTATCTACCAAAGATCTTCTAAAAACGATGTCAACTCTCCAAGGAGCGCTATTTCTGGAGCCAACCAACATGCACATTGTCACCGAAGCCAAAGGTATGCTCCAAGTAAAAATTTTGGCTGCTGGCGTATCCACCCATGGTTCTAGGGTATGGGAAGGTGACAACGCTATTGAGAAGCTCGTCAGTAGCCTCATTCAGTTTCGACTCGCTCATCCAACCCCGACATCGGAGACAAAAAATACTACCTACAACTTTTCGCTGATCAAAGGGGGTACTGCAATTAATCAGGTTCCTAACCAAGCAGAGTTATGGTGCGACATAAGGTTTAACCCAACAGTCAAACCAGCAACCATTCTCAGCAATCTAAAGTCACATTTTATGTCATGCGAAGTCTTACTTGTAAAGAATGAATCGCCGATATCCTGTGATCGTAACACAAAGTTATATCGCTCAACTGCGAGTTCGTTTATCGCCAACTCAATCAATCCCATTACGCAGTTTGAGCACGCTACTTCTGATGCTAGACACGCAACTGCACTCGGGATCCCTGCCCTAGTTATCGGTCCAATAGGTAGTGGGCTACACTCTAACCGTGAGTGGGTGAGTCTCAAATCGTTAGAAAAATTATCCAACATTCTAGACCATTGGATAAGCAACATTTGATACAATACACAATAGGAGAACTATGAACAATCCTACTTCAAACGATTTACTCACCCGCCGCGTAGCCAAGATCCTTCCGACCAAAGAAGGACTCGAAGAGCTAATCAAAAGCAAAAAG
>CAZDRB010000063.1:0-3195 GCA_964507925.1 uncultured Pseudomonadales bacterium | reverse complement strand
GTCTAACAACTTTGCTCACGCGGCCGCACAGGGCCTGGCAAAGAGCCCGGGAACAAGGTACAACCCGCTATTTATTTATGGTGGGGTGGGGCTTGGAAAAACTCACCTGATGCATGCGGTTGGACACGCGATTTTTCGCGATCACCCAGACTGGACGATTTTGTACATCTCGGCCGAGACGTTTGCAAACGACTTAATTGCAAGCTTACAAAACAAGCGCACGGGCGCTTTTAAGAAAAAGTATCGCTCGGCAAATGTTCTCCTTGTGGACGATATCCAGTTTATTTCGGGAAAAGAGTTCACCCAGGAAGAGTTTTTTCACACCTTTAATGAGCTACACATGTCGGAGCGACAGATTATTTTGTCGTCGGATAGGCCGCCTCAAGAGATCTCAAAAATTGAAGAGCGACTATCTTCCCGGTTTATGGGCGGGCTAACTGTTGATATTCAGCCCCCCGACTTCGAGATGAGGGTCGCAATTCTGACTCAAAAAGCGGCCGAGATGGGGATAAATATTCCGGCTGAGGCCATTTCCTTGATTGCAGAGCGACCATCGACCAACATCCGAGAGCTTGAAGGGCTGTTTCGCGGGGTTCTTGCAAAGGCCGACTCACAAGGAGGAGAGGTAACTGGAGAGCTTGTACGAGAGTTTTTTGGGCTAGAGAAAGAGCGGCGAACGCAGAGACTTAGGCCGGCGAGTGTTGTGAGCAAGACCGCACAATACTTTGATTATAAAACGGGCGACCTGACTGGCCAGAGCCGAAAAGCCCCGCTTGTGAATGCGAGACACGTTGCAATGTATCTCATTAAGTCCGAGCTTGACTCGCCATACGAACAGATAGGGGAGGTTTTTGGGGGACGCGACCACACGACGGTTATGCACGCGGTGGAAAAGGTTGAGAAACTGCTTGCCTCCGATCCAGATCTAGGGCGCGCGGTTACAGACATTAAACATTTGTTGTGGAAAAGTTAGAGGAAGGACGGTGGAGAAGTTTTGAAAAAAGGCTTATCCACCATATTTGAAAGTTATGCACAAAGTTATCCACGACAAATTTGAGGTTTTAAACAGAGTTATCCAGGACTCTTCAAGAGGGTCTTCCACGAATCCACCGGCCTTACTACTAATGAGTCTAAAGACATTTATATATTATTAATGTTAGTATAATAAGCTTATGAAGATAGAGATTTTGCAAGAGCAGCTTTTAAAAGGGCTTGAGGTTGTGACTCGGGCGGTGTCTACCCGGGCACAGCTACCAGTGCTTTCTCATTTATTAATTGAGGCAGGGGACTCGGGCGTTGTACTTTCGGCAACGGACCTTGAGCTAGGAATTAGAATGAAGATTGCGGCCAAGGTGGTCGAAGAAGGGAAGGTAGCGGTTCCGGCCAAGATGTTTGGTGAGTTTTTGGCCTCTCTGGCTCCGGGCAAAATAGAGCTTTTGACCGACAAAGAAACCCTGATTGTTACCTCCCCCAACTACAAAGGCAAGTTTCAAACGATTGATGCTGCCGAGTTTCCGGCGATCCTTGAGCTCGACAAGGAAATGGAGACTTGTCAGGTGGAGCAGGGGGCACTTCGCGCTGCCATCGAGAGAGTGGTCTTTGCAAGCGCCAAAGATACGCTGAGACCAGTCTTGACAGGAATATTGTGGGAGACACATAAAAACAAGATAAGAGTTGTGGCGACGGACGGGTTCCGACTCTCGGTTGAGGAGGTTGGGGCAAGTAGCGTTCAGGCGGGGGCGAGCCTACTTATTCCAGCCAGGGGGCTTACCGAGGTCATTAGACTTGAGGGCGACGAGAAAATTAAGGTTGGTCATCTGACAAAAAATAATCAGGTGGCATTTTTAATTGGTGACGTTCAGATTGTTTGTCAGCTTCTAGATGGCAGCTTTCCAGACTACGCAAAGATTTTGCCAAAAGAGTTTAAGGCAGAGACGCTAGTCTTAAGAGAGGAGCTTTTAAAGGCCGTGAAGGCGGCTCATATTTTTGCCCGCGATAATTCAAACATGGTAAGGTGGCAGTTTAAAGACTCTGGGCTGGTCTTGGTTTCGAGTTCGCAAGAAAGGGGAGAGTGTAGGATCGAGGTTGGGGCCTCGACAACCGGCGAACCAGAAGAGATTGTGTTTAATGCTAAGTATGTAATCGATTATTTGTCGGCCTCGACGAGCGAGCGCGTGTGGCTTGGGACTGGGGGGAAGCTTTCGCCTGGAATGTTGAAGGACGAAGAGCGCGCGAGCGGACAGTACGTGGTGATGCCGATAAACGCCTAATAAATTAGGCACAAATTCCAATAATCAAGCACCAAATTTCAAATAGAGAAGGTTATGTGGTTGGGGCGCTGGGGGTCGTGGTTGGGGGTGTAGCCTGCGGGGGAGAGGGTGGTCGGGGCGGTGATTCGACAACCGCGCTTTGCTTGGCATCAACGACCTCTTGTGGGTTGGTTGTGACGAGAAGATGCTCTTCCGGTGAGGCGACGACCTTCATGGCGACGTGGTTTTGGCCGGCAAAAAAGAGCGCCTCACCAATTTCTGCAGACAGCAGGAGGTGTCTCTCTCCTTGTGAGAGATAAAAGACGGAGGCAAGCTTTTCTATTGCGCTTGTTGATTGTTTCATAAGAACCTGGAGGCTGGAGTTGCTAACAATCGCCTTGCCGTGGTCGGAGGCGAGAAAGTCCTCGACGTCCTGGGTAATTGTGGTAAGCCCCAAAAAATATTTGCGCGCGCGCTTGGCGATTGAGTAAAGAAAAGTTGCTGAGTCCTCTGACTTCATTAGATACCAGGCCTCGTCGACGACCAGGAGTCGCTTTTTGAGGTCTCGCTTAACCTTGGTCCAGATGTAATCGAGAATGATGAAGATGGCGGTGGGTCGGAGCTCGTCTGACAAGTTTTTGATTCCAAAAACGGTGAGCTGACTGCCAAAGTTGACGTTGGATTTTTGGGAAAAGATGCCCTGAAACGAGCCCTTGACATATTTTTCGAGGCGGTCGGCGAGGCCGCGGGCAACTGTTTCCTCCATGCCGTTAAGCGCTTTGTAAAGATCTTCCATGAGCGGTGGTTCGAGAGAGAGGGTTGAGGGGTCTCTGGTTATGCCTTTCATTTGATAGGTCATGACAAGAGCGCGGTGGAGGAGGGCCTCTTCTTGGGGATTCATGTCGTCTACCATGATTTTGATGAGCGAGTGTAGCTAGGTGATTTT
>CAZDRB010000062.1:0-3310 GCA_964507925.1 uncultured Pseudomonadales bacterium | reverse complement strand
GCCTTCGCTCAGCCGCCTCGCCAAACAGGTTTTCCAGGAATAACTTCGTACAAGTATTTATTCACTCAGTATAAGCTCGCCAACAAACCCGTTTTCATCACCGAAACAGGATGGGACCAAACTAAGCTCAGTGAAGCTAAGCTCAAAGAATACTGGAATACGGCCTGGGGTATCTGGGGTAGTGATCCGCGAGTGGTTGCGATTACACCTTTTATTCTAGACGGTGGTGCAGCCTTCCCCTCACTCTCGCTTACTACTAGTGATGGCAAATTAAGTCCGAGTGGTCAAGCAATTCAAGATATCATAAAAATTAAAGGCGAACCCAAACCCAGCATCTCAGACCAGAAAAATCCTGAATCAAGTCCTAGTCAACATCTATCTGGAGACCTAGCCCATGCTTACAGGAGGGTCAAAGCTCTCCACAAACTAGAAAATATTTTTCGTGTCATCCTAGGATTACCCATCAAATCCTTAGTTGCCTTAGGCTCCCACGAACTAGTAGTTGAGTTGGCCCAAACTCCTGCCCAATGGGAAAAAGGCCTAAGTGGCCGTGACTCACTCCAGGGTATCGATGGGATGCTATTCCTCTTCCCTCATTACCATATCCCTGTTTTTTGGATGAAAGATACCTATATTCCCCTAGACATGATCTGGCTCAAAGACAACGTTGTTCTAGGCATTACCCCAGATGTTCCACCCTCCAACGACTCCAACCCCCCGACTTACTCCCCGAGCCAGCCGATCGATGCCGTACTCGAAGTGCCCGCTGGCTGGAGCAAAGCCAACAATGTACAGATCGGAGATCAATTATTTACTAACAATTAACTATGTACCATGTACTACGTACTGTGTACTAATTACTTATGATTTACCTCTTCCACGGTGATGATCAAAGTGGCTCACGCAACAACCTTTTCGAGCAAAAAAAGAAATACACTGACTTTCGTGAACTAAATGGAGATAAGTTGCTACCCAAAGATCTCGAATCCACTCTCGGCACCGAGAGTCTCTTTGGCAACGAAACAATTCTAATCGAAAATTTGTTTTCTCGGCTCAGATCCAAAGATAAGGACGCCTGTATTCAACAACTCATTAGTTATCAAGGTGAGCGCGATATCCTAATTTGGGAAAAGAAGGCGCTTACCAAGTTAACCACCAATAAGTTACCCAAATCCTGGGTTGTAAAAGAGAGCAAACCGCCTGCCTTGCTATTCAATTTTTTGGACTCTCTTACTCCCAACAACTCCGTACAAGCACTAAAGCTTTACCATCAACTATTAACCATGAGTCATGAGCCAGGTTTTATTTTTATCATGCTCGCTCGTCACGTCTCAAGTCTAATCCAAGCCAAAACCGCAACTACTCTCAAGCTCCCACCTTGGCAAATCGGCAAACTCAAAGCACAGGCTAATAGCTGGGATACAGCCCAACTTCTACGTTTATATGACTCTCTCTATGAGCTAGATAAAAAAATCAAAACTGGTAATACCAAATTGGACCTCGGTAGTCAACTTGACATACTGTTACTGCAAGTTCTAGGATAAAAGCCTAAATAGCGGAGGACAAATCCATGGATCTTACTAAGCTCTTGGAAATAACAAAAAATGGATTTGATACGGTTGAAGTTGGAAAAACCTACAAAGATTCAGCTTTAGCAAACTTAAAAGTCTGGTTAACTAGCCCCGAATTCCAAGAATATCAACCTCAAATTAAACATATAATAGAATCAAGTTTTTGGGATTACCTCCTAGACTGTTTTTATCAAGTTATACCATTTGGTACTGGTGGTAGGCGAGGGGAAGTTGGTATAGGTCCAAATAGAATAAACCCATGGACTATTCAAGCTTCAGCACAGGGACACTCACAATACTTAATCAAGCAGTACGGTAATGAAGCTAAAACTCGTGGGGTGGTTCTGGCCTATGACGTCAGGCAGTTTTTTACGAACAAATACTTTAATGATAATCTAGACAACCCAGTGCGGAATCTAAATTGTAAAGATCTTGCCTTATCAGCGGCTTCTGTCTACGCCGCTAATGGCATTAAGGTATTCTTATTCGATAATTTCAGAACTACTCCTGAACTATCTTTTGCCATACGTCACCTCAAGGCTGTTTCTGGCGACATGTTTAGCGCTTCACATAACCCCCCAGAACACAACGGCAAAAAAATATACGATGAATTTGGGGGACAGCTCATCGCTCCATATGACGAGCAATTAGTCAACGAAGTAACACAAAATGTTGTTAAGATAAACACGATAAGTCTCGAACAAGCCAAAAATCTTGGGTTACTCAACGAAATCAGAGCTGATGTCGATCAAGCGTATATCGACGCATGCGTCAAGCTATCATTGTCCAATAAGCGAAGTATATCTATAGCCTATACTCCCATGCATGGGTGTGGATCTACTTCAATATTTAAGGTCTTAACATCGTTGGGTTTTGATGTATCGACGGATCCAAAAACTGCAAATCCCAGTGGCAAATTTGAAAATGTTACCTTTAATATCCCCAATCCAGAGGTTATTCAATCATTTGATACCCCACTAGTTCATGCAAAACAAATAAATGCAGATATTATTCTCAACAGCGATCCTGATGCAGATCGTATCGGAATCAT
This sequence comes from uncultured Pseudomonadales bacterium, assembly GCA_964507925.1. Classification (GTDB taxonomy): domain Bacteria; phylum Patescibacteriota; class Microgenomatia; order UBA1400; family UBA12108; genus CAZDRB01. The sequence goes on along the minus strand of CAZDRB010000062.1, from coordinate 688 downwards.
GGTCAAACATAACAATCAGTATGAGTTTCTTAATGGCAATGAAATAGGCATAATTCTCACTCAATATGCAATTACTAAAATGAAGTCACGACTAAAGCGACAGGGAGTGATCGTTAAGACCCAAGTAACCTCTGGATTGATCGCGAAAATCGCCGAAGCGAATGGGGTGAAGTGCATAGGAGATCTCCTAGTCGGTTTCAAGTTTATTGGTGAAGTAATGAATCAACTCGAAAGAGAAGGCAACATTGATACTTTTCTGTTTGGAGCAGAAGAGTCTCACGGATTTCTCGCAGGTAACTATGTCAGAGACAAGGATGCCGTTGTGCCAGCTATTTGGCTAAGTGAATTAGCCGCCGAATTAAAAATTGAAGGCCGCACCATAGTGGATTACCTAAGGGTGATTTATAGTAAGTACGGGTACTATCGCAATTATCTGACAGAGATTAGATTGCCAGGTGCAGAAGGCATGTCGCAAATAAAGATTATTCAAGATAGTCTCAAGTCTAATCCGCCTGACCAAGTTGGTCGCTTTGCATTAGATCACATCGAAGACTGGATGGATCGTAAGCCAATTCTTTCAGAAACGGACAGGGCTGCGAAAAACGGGATGGTTTTTTACTTTAAGCCGGTAGAGGGGACATCTTCAATGCGTGTTACTGTACGCCCCTCAGGCACTGAACCAAAAAGC
>CAZDRB010000061.1:0-3321 GCA_964507925.1 uncultured Pseudomonadales bacterium | reverse complement strand
GCTCTTAGTAAAAATTGCTACACTTTCTAGTAATAGAGAGTCGAAACATTTGCCCAAATCGGTGAAATCCACTACATTGTAAGTTAGCCGTGGTCCCATGGCTGTAGAGGACCATACCGAGGGAAGACAGATATGAAGCAATATACTAAAGCGTACCTCGCAGGACTAATAGATGGTGATGGCAGTATCATGCTACAACTCAAACCGCGCAAAGACTCAATATTTGGCATACGTGTCAAAACACTTTTAGTTATCTATCAAGATAGCAAAATGAAAGTAGAAATGGAGGACTTGCAAAGAGAGTTAGGAGCAGGATACACATACGAACGAAATGATCATATCATGGAAATTCGTATCGAAGGTCATCAGCAAGTAGAGCGGGTATTAGGTTTACTTAAACCTTTTATCCGCTTCAAATACAAGCAAGTTGAGCTAATACTCAGCGCTATCAAAATTATGCGAGGTGGTGTCAAAACCAGAGAGAAAATCTTAGAAATTGCATCAATCGCTGACCAAATATCAGCGTGTAATTACAAGAGTTCTCAAAAGAAATACACTTTAGAATATATTCGTAACAATCTGTCCCCGTAACGACTGGATCTAGGACTGAAGAGTCTTGGTGAAGATGGGAGATACATTGGCTTTAGCCAAAATTTATATCCCCATAATACGGCAAACACCCCACTCCCGACGTAACGTCGGGGAGGGTGAAGGTATAGTCTATGCCTTTAGTAATAAAGGAGATCATGACGAGAGGACCGGAGTGGGCCATCCGCTAGTGTTTCTGTTGTTGCCGTCAGGCGCATAGCAGAGTAGCTACGATGGTTAGTGATAACCGCTGAAAGCATCTAAGCGGGAAGCACGCCCCAAGATGAGAATTCCTTATTGTCGCAAGACAATGATAGATCCCTGGAAGACCACCAGGTTATCGGCAGGAGGTGTACGCACAGCAATGTGTTTAGCCAACCTGTCCGCCAACATCATAATCTATGGTGAATGGCGGTATCCTGATCTCTATGATCAGGTGACGCATGATCAAACGAGTAGTTTGATACTGTAATCTTACTCTTCACTTCTTAAGGCATAATATGCTTTAAGTCCCTCCGTAGCTCCGTAGGAGCGAAGGGGGATGATAATTAACATCTAAATATTGGCGACAAAATTGTTCCGGTGATCAGAGCGGTGTGGCACCACCTCTTCCCATTCCGAACAGAGTCGTGAAACGCATTAGCGCCTACGATAGTTGTACCTCGCGGTACCGCGAAAATAAGTCATTGCCGGGACAATTTTGTTGCCAATAACTCCTTCCAAATACTACCCCCTTGCCAAATACTATATAATCAAGTTAATTATTTTTCTGCCCAGAAAAGCTTAGCCTATGTTTAGCTCCTCCAAAAAGAAAAGAAAAATAATTGCCCTGTGGTCCCTATTCTCGATTTTCATCAATATCTTCCAAGTCCCGATAACCTATGCCCAAGAACTAGCCTCCGAACCAGAACCAATCGTAGCTTCATCTCCCACTCCCGAACCGTCCGTAGAACCATCTCCCGAGCCTACCACTATTCCCGAACCGTCGGTAGAACCGTCCCCAGAACCAACTCTATCCCCAGAACCAACCTCAACCCCAGAGCCAGTCGTCCTCGAAGAAATCGAGATTGTTACCTCAGGCGACTCTATAGATCCAGTCCCCTCTGCAGCTCCTGTCGTCATCTGGAACAGACTCGACGAACGAGCGGACATAACAGCTGGACTTGTAGAAGTAGGCAGGACCTATCGCTTCCGCGACTCTTTGCTCGAGATCACTTTTTCTCGGGTCGAACTCCCAGGATATCTCACAATTAGAGAGGTCACACTTAGTCCCGAACAGGTAGATGAGCTAAACTCGCTCTCATCCACCGCCTACGAAATAACTTCTGATATGCCAAACGGCACTTTTACCTATGACCTTACTCTTCCGACTCCTCCAAACTCGAGTCCAGTAGTAGCCAAACTAGCCGATAACCTCGACGAACTAGATAGTGACTCAGAGATCGTCAATCTCTCCGAGCAATCATCAAACACAGTAAAACTCAGCAATCTCGATCACTTCACGGTCTTTGTCTTGGTAAACAATGTAAATGGTGACGATGGCACAGCCGGAACAAATGACGATATTGCAAACGGCGCACTTGTTGCAATTGACGATGCTTGGGTCAACGAGAACAACACAACGCAAAACAATGGCAATGATGCCGACCTGAGTCTAAGAAGTAGGCTTGGAGAAAATAGAAGAGTCTACTTGAACTTTAATACCGCTTCAATCCCAGTCGGGAGCACTATCACAAACGCGACGTTAAGACTCTATATGAGTGATGCCCCAGGGGCGAGTAGAACGTATGAGGCTTATCTGGTCGAGGATTCATGGGCAGAAAATAGTGTGACTTGGAGCGCTCAGCCGAGCGTTGCTGCCATAGCTACCGATTCTGTCACTACAGGAACAACTAATCACAAGTGGCTCGAGTTTGAAGTGACAGCAGATGTTAACGATTTTATCAACAACTCAGTAACAAATTATGGTTGGATGATCAAGGATTCGTCAGAAGACGGCGGATCCCCTGCAAGAACCTCGACTATCTCGTCTTCAGAAAAAGGCGATGAACTAAGAAGACCTCAGCTTGTTGTAGACTTCTCGGAAAGTACTGCTGAGCCAACAGTTTATAACTCTCCGACTTCAGACTCTGCCGGAATCGGCGGAGACGACGACGGATTTGAAACTAACGCAGCTGGTGCCTACTCAGATGGAGGAACATTCGCCACAAACAATAATGGGGCAGGAGACAAACATATTTTTGGAGACTACGGATTTGCTCTCCCGACAGGATCAACAATAAATGGAATCGAAGTCAGAGCAGATTGGTACATAGATGGAGATGGCGGCACAAACAGTTTGTCTGTGGAGCTCTCCCACGATGGAGGCACTTCTTGGACAAGTGCAAAAACCGATATTACAGAAACAACTGCGGAACATATTGTTTCTTTTGGTGGAGATACTGACACTTGGGGGAGAACTTGGACCGCAGAAGAATTTAGCGATGGAGATTTTTTGGTAAGAGTCTCCATGGACTCAACAACCGCCAATCGTGATTTTTACCTCGACTGGATTCCGGTCAGAGTCTACTACACTCCAGCCGCACCTGTTGATACAACTGAGCCTGCAACGGTTTTTGACACCACGCCTGACTCAGTTACAAATGACAATACTCTTTCATATACTGGCACCTCAACCGACGACTCCTCGGGCATTGATCTAGTCGAGTACCGAGTGCTAGACGATTCACTTGC
>CAZDRB010000060.1:0-3367 GCA_964507925.1 uncultured Pseudomonadales bacterium | reverse complement strand
GGATCGTATTCGATCGAGACGACGCGAGCTTCGACGTTGAGTTTATTCCGCTTAAAATCAACGAGCCTGATCCGCTGCTTGACACCACCACCACGATGCCTGGTTGTGACTCGCCCCTGATTGTTGCGACCGGAGTGTTGTTTTTTGGCTATCGTGAGCTTTTTCTCTGGAGTACTTCGCGTTAGACCTCTGTCAAAGTCAACTTGATGGCGAACACCGGCTGATGTTGGTTTTTTGGCTTTTAGCATATTATTTGTCTCCCGAGCTGGTTTCCTTTAGATCAAAGAGGTCAATTGTCTGGCCCTTTTTAAGCTTGACGGTTGCAATCTTGAAGCGCGCTGATTTGCCGGGCAAACGCTTGGGTCCGGATGATTTAGCTGGGCTAAATCTAGTTACGGTGTTGATTTTCTCGACGTTGACCTTGAAAATGGTCTCGACCGATTCTTTGACTTGGTGTTTGGAACATGACATTAGAACTTGAAAAGTATAGACACCACGACTAGCGGCGAGCATGGACTTTTCGGTGATGATTGGTTTAATTAGAGTTGTTTTCATACTGATTTAGCCTTTTTTGAACTAGCTGTACGAAGAGTGATGGTTTTGAGCGCTTTTTCTGTCACGACCAGGTGGTCGCTTGAGACTAGGTCATAAGCATTAACGAGACTTGCTCTCTTCATGTTGACCCCCTGAAGGTTCATGAGCGAGCTGTAGAGCTTGTCTGCCTTGGCTTCGGTGATGACAAGCACAGATTTTTTGGGATGAGTGGCAATTGAGGCAAGGAGCTTGGCAGCCTCTTTGGTTTTGCCAGAAAATGCCTTGACTCCTGTTAAGCCAGAAATTGATTTTTCTTCGAGCTTGAGCATGATTGCGGTTGCCAAGGCGCGCTTACGCATAGCCTTTGGTAGTACCATGTTTTCGGGGCGAACTCCGGTTGGGCCGTGGGCGATACCGCCACCCACAAAGATTGGGGCGTATTTGGCGCCGTGCCTCGCGTTACCCGTGCCTTTTTGACGATAGATCTTCCGGGTCGATCCCGTGACCTCGCCACGAGTCTTGACCTTGCTGGTTTTTTGGTGGGCATTGGAGACGTAGACACGGATTGCCTGAGCGAGAAGCACTGGACTTTCCTTGCCAAAAGACTTGCCCTCGATTTTCCAGGATTTAATTTCTTTGCCTTTGAGATCGTAGACTGGGATTTGCATATTATTCCTTTGTTTCCTCGGATTGCTCGACTACTGGCTCAACTACTGGTTCAACTACTGGCTCGACCACTGGTTCGACCATTGGCTCTTTGACTCCACCAGTAAGGTAAGTTACGCCCGCAAAGTCTTCTTTTTTGTCAATGACCGTTAGCTTGACGAGCGAGTTTCTGGCTCCTGGTACAGGACCCGTGACCCAGACAGTGTTATCGGGATTTGTAGCCACGACTAGCGAGTTTTTGAAGGTGACAGTGTCTCCTCCCATGCGTCCAGCCATTTTCTTGCCTTTGTGGACACGACCAGGGGTCGTTCCTTGGCCGATTGAGCCGGGAGCGCGCAGACGATCAGATTGACCGTGAGTACGAGGACCACCGGCAAAGTTCCAGCGCTTGACGACACCCGAGAAGCCCTTGCCTTTTGAGGTTCCTTGGATCAAGCAAATTGAGCCGGGAGAAACGATGTCGAGCGGGTTCAGGGTCGCGCCTTTTTCGAGATTTTCGACGTAGGGAACCTCGCGATTTTTGCCGTATTTGCGACGAGTGTTTTTTTTGGGAGGGGCAAAACCGAGCTGAATACTCTGATAACCGTCTTTTTCAACGGTTTTGACTTGGGTAACAATCATGGGATAGAGGGCGATCTTGGTGACGGCACGACGATAGTCACCGATATAAGCTTCCCCCATCTCGATTTTTTTGCCGTAGATTACTTGCATATTTGTCCTTACATCTTGACTTCGATTCCGACACCAGCGGGCAACTCTAGGTGCATAAGTGAGTCAATGGTTTTGCCGGTTGGCTTTTCGATGTCGATAAGCCTTTTGTGAGTCAAGACTTGGAAGTGCTCGCGAGCATTTTTGTCTGTATGAGGGCTAGTGAGAACGACGATTAACTTCCTTTTGGTTGGCAAAGGAACTGGTCCGACGACACTTGCCCCAGTTGCGATTGCGGTGTCAACGATTTTTTGAGCAGCTTCGTCGATGACCCTATGGTCAAATGACTTGAGCTTGACTCTAATTCTTGACGTAGCCATTTGTAGTCCTTTGTTTGTTAACTAATGATACGATCCCGGTTTTTGGCGGGATCGTATCTTGCTCTATGAGGGTAACTCATGAGCGATCTTGTAATAACAATTTTGTTACTTGCTGTCTGGCAAGATCTTGGTGATAACACCAGCGCCGACAGTTTTGCCGCCTTCGCGGACCGCGAAGTGTAGTCCCTCTTCCATCGCAACCGGGACGATGAGTTTGACGGTCATCTTGGCGTCGTCGCCAGGCATAACCATCTCGACACCTTCTGGGAGCTTGATGTCTCCAGTCACGTCCGTAGTACGAACATAAAACTGAGGTTTGTAGCCTGAGAAGAACGGAGTGTGACGTCCACCTTCTTCTTTGGTAAGCACGTAGACTTGAGCTTCAAAGTCGGTGTGAGGCTTGATCGAACCTGGTTTGGCAATGACTTGCCCGCGCTCGATATCTTCTTTTTCGATTCCCCTGAGAAGAATACCGACGTTGTCGCCAGCTTGGCCTTCTTCGAGTTGTTTTCTAAACATCTCGACACCGGTAATGACAGTCTTTTTGTCCTTGCCCATACCGATGATTTCCATCTCTTCGCCGATCTTGCAGATACCGCGCTCGACACGACCGGTTGCGACAGTGCCGCGACCCTTGATCGAGAAGACGTCCTCAACTGGCATAAGGAATGGCTTGTCTAGTTCGCGCTCTGGAGTCGGAATGTATTCGTCAACTTTGTCCATGAGCTCTTGAATCTTAGCTTCCCAGGTAGCGTCGCCTTCGGTGGCTTTGAGAGCTGAGACGCGAACGATCGGGACTTCGTCGCCAGGATAGTCGTATTTTTTGAGAAGATCGCGGATCTCCATCTCGACCAAATCGAGTAGTTCGGCGTCGTCAACCATGTCGCATTTGTTGAGAGCGACGACGAGCTTGGGAACGTTGACTTGCTTGGCAAGGAGAATGTGCTCTCTGGTTTGAGGCATAGGACCGTCGGTTGCGGCGACGACGAGAATCGCACCGTCCATCTGAGCAGCGCCGGTGATCATGTTCTTGATGTAGTCGGCGTGTCCTGGAGCGTCGATGTGGGCGTAGTGCCTTTTTTCGGTTTCGTACTCTTGGTGAGACAGGTTGATTGTAACCCCGCGCTGTCTCTCTTCTG
>CAZDRB010000059.1:0-3505 GCA_964507925.1 uncultured Pseudomonadales bacterium | reverse complement strand
TGGTTTCAGTACCTTCTTTAATCTTCATAAAGATAAATCTAGGCTGATATTCAAGCTTTTGATCTATTAAGATCGGGTTCAAGCCGATTGCCTCAAATTTAGTCCTACATGGGTAGCTACTCCAATTTGTGAAATTCACATGTAGGACGTCATCACCACTACTTTTGCAGGTTGTTATCGCAATAGTAGTTAATTGCTTTCCGCATAAACTCCGCTAGACCGGTTCTGAAGTTATCGTAAAAGCTCTTAAAACGAGAGTCAGAAACGTAACTTTCCGCTATTGACTTGTACATCTCTAAAGAACATTCATAGAATGTTCCTATACCTTCATAGTGTTTTGCAACGAGGGCTTGGAACTCCTGACTGTCGAATCCTTTATCCATGGCATCAGCTAGAGTCTGTGTGAACTTTTTTCCATCTTCAGTCAGTCGCTTGTAATCGTCTTTTGTCCAATGTTTAGTTCTTTCCTCAGATTGTTTGTACGCATCAATATGACCCCATCGTTTTTTTGCTTCTTTCTTATACTCTTCAATTTGAGCTTGAGTATTAGTTATTGATGCATTGTTGTTATTCATAATATTTTCACCTCCTTTCAATCTGTTCATTGTTATATCTATGGTATTTAGCGAAGCAACAATTCTTGTTTTTTTAAGTTCAAGAAATCTTTTTTGATCAGCGAAGGCTTCCAATGTATTAAAATTTGGAGAGGTTATTATACGAACGATATCTTCTAGGGAAAACTCAAGTTCCTTGAAGAATAAAATCTGTTGTAACTTCAACAATTCATTTTCCTCATAGCACCGATATCCATTCTCTTTGATAAATGATGGTTTTAATAAACCAATCTCATCATAATAATGGAGCGTTCGGACACTTACGCCCGCTATTTTGGCTATTTGTTTAACTGTATATATCATATTTTTAGGAGTATAAACTATTACGTAACGTTATTGTCAAGAAGCTTTGATATAAACGAAATCACGCTCGAATCGATATTAAAGAAAGGAGTTTTTCATCTGCTAAAATAACGTTTGCAGTCTGGCGAGAGTCAGATTGAGAGCCATAAAGGACGAATTGTAACTCATAGCTTTTCCTCCTTCTTGAAGTGAGAAAAAGCGATGGTCAGACTAGCTTTCTCGCTTGGATCAATAGAGGAGGTTAGATAGGTTCTAACATCGTCCCAGATGGTGAACTTCCCTGATTAACTATTGCCATGATAGACGAATCTTGGTGCGGAGGTTTCCCCTACGGGGATTAGGCTGACGCTGCGCTTGGCCGTCACAAGTCCTCTCCTCGGCACCACGTAGAACGTGGCAAGCTAGCCTAAAATATCTCTGAGCTTGCGTTTTTCTTTGGGGAATTTGGTGATAAAAGCTTGGATGATGAGGTCTACTGCTTGGTCGAGCGAGAGCTCGTCTGTTGAGACCACGAGATCATAGTTCCAGGGATTGTGAGGGTTGACGCCAAAGTATTGACGGATAAACTGGCTGTATTGTTTGTCGATTTTTTGCACCCACGCTCTAGCTTCTTCAACTGTCTTTTTATCCTCGAATTTGAAGGTATTATCGACACGTTTTTTGAAAGAGGCCGTTATTCTAACCCTGAGACACATATTGGGTGGCAAGATGAGATTGGCGCCGTGCCCCATGATGACTAGGTCACGATCTTTAGCGGCGTGAGCCATGAGTTTTTTGAGTTGGGTGATGTATCTGACGTCCGAGACGTAGTTGGGGTTAAAAATCGAGTGAAATAGATCAGAGATCCAGCTCCTGCTGTGTTCGTCTACGTTTGAGACGGCGTCGCTAGGGATTCCAAGCTTTTCGCTGAGCTTGATCATGAGTTCTTTGTCGAATACTTGCCAACCCAGGCGCTTGGCGAGCTTTTGGGCGACAATTGTGCCACCACTGCCGGGATCGCGAGCAATTGTTATATCTGGAGTCCAGGAAGATTTGAGTTTGAGCTTGGCAACTCTTTTGGATTGAGCTTTTTGGATTGCGCGGTTGACTAGTCGGTCCATAAAGTAGCGCATAACTAGGAGTATAGCGTATTGTGCAAGTGTGCGCTCTATACATTTTGTGCGTCTGGAGGGAATCGAACCCCCATTAACAGTTCCGAAGACTGTAGTCCTATCCATTGAACGACAGACGCTTGAGGCTAATTATAGACCAATTCTCTTCTTGGCGAGCAGTTTCCTGTAGTTATTGGCAAACCTGTGTGCCTCGTCGCGGAGTTGAATTAAGAGTTGCAATCCAGGATCATTTTTGGATAGTTTGAGTGTAGCAAAGCCATCAGAAGTCGGAATAACTAGTCTTTCGGGTCGCTTGGCGATGCCTAGATAGTTAGGTGGGTCGGGAAACTGGTCAAAAATACGCTGGAGCGATCTAAGTTGTGGCACTCCCCCGTCGATGACTATCAAATCTGGTTTAGGCCAAGATTTGTTTTTCAGTCTCCTGGTTAGCGCTTCGTTTAGCCTGTGAAAGTCGGATCTAGCGCGCGGATTTTTGATCTTGAAGCGGCGGTATTCCCCTTTGTCTAGTAAACCCTGATTCATGACAACCGTCGAGACTGTTGAGTCTTGTAGTCCAGAATTGCTCGCGTCGTAGCACTCGATCCGTCCGAGATTACAAGGACGGTCCTTGTAATATGGGGAGAGTGAGGTCTGAAGTGAGGCGAGCTTGCTGTCTGCGTCGTTGTAGGAGAAGTGACGATCGGTAAAGTTGTGGAACGAGATAAATCTCTCGAATCGCTCGAGTTTGGTGCGGATCGCGAGCGCAGTTTCATAATCCTCTTTTGCGCTCGCTTTTTTCATCTCAAGCATCAGTGATTTGATCACTGGCTCGGTCTGCCCCTCTAGAATCTTGATCACCTGCCTGATTTGCTTGCGATATTGTTTTTTTACAACGTTACGATCTTTGTAGTCCCCGCTCGGGCAGGGATTGCAGAGGCCGATGCGAGAGTAGAAACAGGCTCTCTTCCCTATATTTTTGCTCATGCAAAAGGGGATGAGGCGACGAATCGCGCGCAGGAGCTCCTCGGCGATATGGCTAGAGGGAAAGGGACCGAAAATGCGCAAGTTACGAGTTAACGGTTTATGGTTGATAGTCAAGTCGTGGGCGCGAGCAAAGTGCGGTCTCGGAAAGGAATCTCCAAGATCAATAACAATATAGAGGTAGCTCTTGTCGTCTTTCCAGGCGCGGTTGTAAGATGGTTTGTGGGTGCGGATCAGCTCGGATTCGAGAATGAGAGCCTTGAACTCGGTGTCACAGAGAGCGTACTTAATGACCCTCCCCTCAATAATCGCGCGTTCCTTGGGATCGAGCTTCGCGTTTTGAGCGTGGCTCGCGAGTCTGGACCTGAGATTGACGGCCTTGCCGATGTAGAGCAACTCCTTGTTTTTCCAGTATTGGTAGACTCCGCACGTGGTCGGGGCGTCCTGGTATTTGGTGATCTTGTGCCACTCGAGTTGACGCATAGGATACAATTATCTCATGACTCCAGTAAGGAT
>CAZDRB010000058.1:0-3574 GCA_964507925.1 uncultured Pseudomonadales bacterium | reverse complement strand
CCAGAGGCCGAACCAAAAGTAGGCAACACTCTGCCTCTCCAAAAAATCCCGATCGGTATGCCAATTCACAACCTCGAGCTTAAGCCAGGAAGAGGGGGCCAGATTGTTCGCTCCGCAGGTACAAGCGCGCTTATTCAGTCCAAAGAGGGTGAATATGTGACCGTCAAGCTCCCCTCAGGCGAAACGCGTTTGATAAAAGGCCAATGTTTTGCTACAATCGGCCAGGTTTCTAATCTGGAACACAAGAACCGTAAAATCGGCAAAGCTGGTAGGAAACGCCATATGGGATGGCGCCCTTCGGTTCGTGGTATTGCTCAGCACCCAGACTCTCACCCGCATGGTGGTGGAGAAGGGCGCTCAGGCATTGGTATGCCAGGACCAAAAACTCCTTGGGGCAAACCGGCTCTAGGTAAGAAAACTAGAGGAAAATATAAGTACTCTAACAAATACATTATAAAAGATCGGAGAGTCAAATAAATGAGTCGCAGTAGTCAAAAAGGACCATACATCGACGCCAAGCTTTTGGCCAAGGTAATGAAGGCTGGTGCGAGTGGTTCCAAGATGCCGATCAAAACTTGGGCCAGGGCCTCGACAATCTCGCCAGAGTTTGTCGGCATGACCTTCCTTGTTCATAATGGACGGATCTTCAAAGAAGTCTTTGTCTCCGAAGGTATGGTGGGACACAAACTCGGCGAGTTCTCCCCAACCCGCACTTTCCGCGGTCACGGCAAGATCGTTAAACGCACACTAACCAAGACTTAAACATATGAAAGCCACACAAAAATACATCCGCACCAGTCCCCGCAAGCTTCGCCTTGTTGCTGACTCAATTAGAAAGCTCTCTCCAGAGAAAGCTCTTCTCTATCTCAAGTTTACTGGCAAGGCCGCAGCCTCACCTCTCTACAAGGCTATCAAACAGGCTGTCGCAAGCGCCAAAGATCAAAAAGGTCTAGACGTAGGCAAGCTCTCCTTTAAGACCTTAGACGTCATGGAGGGACCAACCTACAAGCGCTTCCAACCTGTCTCAAGGGGCATGGCTCACTCAATTCTCAAACGCACCTCCCATATTCACGTCGAACTAAAGGAGGCCACAAGTGGGACAAAAAGTTAACCCCCTCAGCTTCCGTCTCGGAATTCTTTATAAGCCTTCCTCGCGCTGGTTCGCGAAGCAGGGTGAGTATAAGGATCTCGTTTTGGCTGACATCAAGATCAAAAAATTCATTTTTAATCGCCTTCACTTGGCTGGTATTGTCTCGGTCGAGATCGAGCGCTCAATCAACACCATCAAAATCATCATTAGCGCTGGCCGTCCAGGCGTAATTATCGGCCGTGGTGGATCCAACCTCGAGCTCCTCAAAAAAGAACTCGAAACCTATCTCAAAAAAATCGGCGCCTCAAGTGCGATGAAGTTCCAACTCGAAGTCAAAGAAGTCAAAAACCCCGATCTCTCCGCCAAGCTCGTTGCCGAGCGTATCGCCGAACAACTGATCAAGCGCTATCCTCATCGCCGCGCCATCTCTCAAGCTCAAGAAAGGGTCATGGCTGCCGGAGCCAAGGGAGTCAAGATTCAGATTTCTGGACGTATTGGTGGCGCTGAGATTGGACGCACCGAAAAATATCCTCTTGGATCAATTCCAACCCAAACTCTTCGCTCCGATATTGACTATGCCCAGCTCCCAGCTCTCACTCGCTCAGGATACGTCGGTCTAAAAGTCTGGATTTACAAAGGCGAGGCCACACTATAAACCATAAACTAATAACCATTAATTAAAATTATGTTACAACCAAAAAAATCAAAATACCGCAAGCAGTTTAGAGGCAAGATGACCGGAGTTGCAACTCGTGGAGCCTCAGTCTCCTTTGGAGATTTTGGGCTCAAAGTCATCGAAAATTCCTGGATCACTTCTGCTGAGATCGAGTCTGCTCGTCGTACAATCACCCATCACACCAAGCGCGGGGGCAAACTATGGCTTAGGATCTTCCCCCACAAGCCTCTAACCCACAAGGCCGCCGGTTCCAAGATGGGCTCCGGAAAAGGCGATATCGACAAATACACAGCGGTAGTCAAGAGGGGCACAATCGTCTTTGAGCTCGGTTCAATCGACGAAGAAACCGCTAGAGAGGCCTTCCGCAAAGCGGCTTCCAAGCTTCCAGTTCTGACACGCTTTGTCATTAGAGGAGAAATCTAAGTATGAAACTACGAAAAAATGACTACCAAGATCTACGAAAGTCTGGACTCCAGGCCGTCGAAGCCAAACTCAAAGAATTGCGGCTTGATTATGCCGCCTCGACCCTGAAAAAAATGAAAAACGACCTCAAAGATCTGCGAGCTCCAGGCAATACTCGCCGTGCGATTGCTCGCCTGATGACTATTAGTACCGAACTAAGGAGGGCCAAGTGAAAAAACTCTCGGCCGTCGTGATCTCAGCCAAGATGACAGAGAGTGCGGTCGTCCTGGTCGAGACCTCTTGGGCACACCCACTCTACACCAAACTCGTCAAAAGAAGTAAGAAGTTTTTGGTTCAAAACGACGTCAAAGCCAAAGAGGGAGATCGTGTCGAGATCCAAGAGACCCGCCCGCTCTCAGCCAGAAAACGCTTTACTATTACCAAGATTATAAAAAAGTAACTCTAAACTATAAACCATTAACTATTAACTAAATTTATGATTCAACTACGCTCAGTTCTAGTCCCAGCCGATAACTCTGGAGCCAAAAGCCTCAAAGTCATCCACGTCCACGGTGGTTCAACTCGCCGCTTTGGCTACATCGGCGACATGGTCACGGCCGTCGTCGACAAAGCCGATCCAAACGGCTACGTCAAAGACTCTCAACTCGTCAAGGCCGTGATCGTCAGAACCAGAAAAGAAACCAGAAGAGACGACGGAACCTACGTTCGCTTTGACGATAACGCTGCCGTGATCATCGACCCCAAAACCAAAGATCCAGTCGCAAGTCGAGTTTTTGGTCCGATCGCCCGTGAAGTAAAAGAAAGAGGCTATAACAAAATCGCCTCGCTAGCTACGGAGGTGCTCTGATCATGAAAAAATTTAAAAAGGGCGACACTGTCCTCGTAACCGGCGGCAAAGACAAAGGCAAGACCGGCGAGATCCTGAGAGTCTTTCCCAAGAAGGATACGGTTGTCGTGAAAGGTGCGAATATATACAAAAAACACGTCAAGCCAACCCAGAACACAGAGGGCGGGGTAATTAGCCGGGAGCGTCCGCTCCCAACAGCTAAAATCAGTCATGTCGAAAACGGCAAGCCAGTAAGATTTGCTAAAAGGAAATAACAATTATGACAACCGACAAAAATCTTAAACAACGCTTCGAAGCTGAGTACCGGGATCTCCTGATGAAACAACTCGGGCTGAGGAATGTGTTTGCAGTTCCCAGGCTTTCCAAGATCATCTTGAACGTAGGTATCCCTAAGTCCGATACCTCGACCAAAGACATCGAGGTAGTCAAATCTGAGCTAACCGCATTATCCGGCTTATCACCAAAAGTTGCGGGAGCCAAACAATCAATCGCGGGCTTCAAGATTCGCGCCGGCGACCCAGTCGGGGTCTCAGTTACT
>CAZDRB010000057.1:0-3622 GCA_964507925.1 uncultured Pseudomonadales bacterium | reverse complement strand
CCACCAAGTATCCCTTCATACTCTATACTATATACTATGCGCTTTCTCAAAAATCATTTTTGGCTGATTCTCGCCCTCGTCGTTGCAGTCCTCGCCGGGCGCATGCTTCTGACTACCAAACACTTCTACACTCACGACGATATTCAGGTTATCCGTGTCTACGAATTTGCCGAGTGTCTAAAATCTGGCCAGATCCCCTGCCGCTGGGCGCATAACCTAGGCAAGGGGTATGGCTACCCTTGGTTCAACTACTACCCCCCGATGATCTACGTTCTCCCGACGACTCTCTATTTTCTGGGTTTTAGCCTTGTGACCAGTCTCAACGTCTTTGTCTTTCTCACCTTTATCCTAGCTGCTTGGAGTATGTACTCCCTGGTCAAGGAGCTTGCCCTACGACCTGACCTAGCATTTCTTAGCTCGGTTCTCTACACGCTCTACCCATTTCATGCAACGAACGTCTTTGTCAGGGGAGTCCTAGCCGAAAACCTTGCCTGGAGCTTTGCTCCATTAATCTTCCTTGTGATATACCGCCAGGTGCATTCGAGCAAATTTCAAAAATCGCTCCCCCTGTTGTTTGCAGGCCTCTTCTTAACCCACATTATCTCGTCGTTTGTCCTAGGTATCATCGCATTCGCCTGGATGATTATCCTGATCGTGATCTACCAGAAAAATCTAGTCCTCAACCTCAAAAGACTCGTGATCGCGAGCTTAATCGGGGCAGGAATCTCGGCCTTTTTCTTGGCGCCAGCCATCCTCGAAAAAAATCTCGTCCAGTCAGAGAGCCTTACTCAAGGTTACTACGCCCATACCAATCACTACGTGAGCTTTTTTCAACTCTTTGTTGAGTATAAATGGAACTACTCCGCCTCTCTTTGGGGTGAAGCCTGGGACGAGATGCCCTTTATGGTCGGTCACGTCCACACCCTTCTCTTCACCCTTGTCCTTGGTCTTGTGATCTGGTTTCGCCCCTCTCGGAAAAACATCTCAAGTCTTGCCTTGTCAGGACTTATGTCCCTCATGTTCCTAGGGCTACTCCTCCTTGCTCACTTTAAATCAGATCCCATCTGGACACTTGTGCCGAGCCTCGCCTATATTCAGTTTCCCTGGCGCTTTATCGTCTGGGCTGGACTCCCCCTCACGATCGCCATCTCGCTCCTTATGTCTCTCTTGCCCAAAAAACTGACTACAATCCTTATATTCTTAGCTACTATTATCCTAGTTTCCTATTCCTATCCCTTTTTCTTCTCTCGGGGCTATGATGCTTATCAGGATTCTGACTATATCGGTGGAGGTGAGTACAAAGAGCAACAAAACAAAAGTCTCTACGACTACCTTCCGAGTACGGTACAACAAATCCCCGATCTCCATGCTGAGGACTCAGACTTTCCTATTCCCGTTTTTTACTTTCCTGGTTGGACGGCGACGATCGATGGACAACCAGTTGCGATCCAGGCAAGTACTCCTTACGGATTGATTGAGCCAGTTGATAGCACGATTGACCCGGAGACACTCGAACTTACCTGGAAAGAAACTCCATTCCGGAAATCTATGGACTTACTTTCTCTGTTTGCGCTCCTTGCCTACACTCTCTACCTCTACAAATCTCATGTACAATGACGACTATGGCCAAATCAACTAAGCTCTCCTCGCTCTCGATCTTTATGCCCGCCTTTAACGAAGAGGGCAACATTGCAACCACAATCATCGATGCGAAGAATGCTGCCAAACATGTTGCCCGGGACTACGAAATCATCGTCGTAGACGACGGCTCGCGTGATCGAACTGCCGAAGTAGTTCTTGAGCTAGCCCGTCACGACGGGAATATCCGCCTGATCAAACACAAAGTCAACAAGGGATACGGTGGGGCCGTCAAAACGGGCCTCAAGGCCTGTGTCAAAGACTGGATCTTCTTTACCGACTCCGATGGTCAGTTCCACTACGATGAGCTACCCAAGTTTGTCTCTGCAATCAGAAACAACGACCTCGTGATCGGATACCGCAAAAAACGGATGGATCCATTTCACCGCGTCTTTGTCGCTCAAGTCCTTCTCAAAGTCTGGAATTTTGTACTCTTTGGCTTAACAGTCCGGGACGTCGACTGTGCCTTTAAACTTTTCAAACGCGAGGTGCGTGATCAGATTGAGCTCAAAACCGAAAGCGCAATTACCGTGACCGAGCTCATCGTCAAAGCCAAAAAACTCGGCTTTCGCATCGTGCAGCTCCCGGTTATGCATTATCCCCGCAAATTTGGCGATCAAACTGGTGGTAACTGGCGAGTCATCATGCGCGCAGCCCGCGAAAGTTTTGCTCTCTACAAAGAACTCAATCAAAAAATATGATTTGGCTCAAAAAACACTGGCTTCTTCTGTTAATCATCGCCATTGCCACCTTTTTCCGCCTCTATCGGATCGAGGCAACCATGACTTTCCTCGAAGACGAGGGGAGGGATCTCTTGATCGTCAAACGTATGGTCGACACCAAGAGGCCAGTTCTCTTGGGTCCTCAAACCTCAACCGGCAACATGTACCTCGGACCCCTGTATTACTACATTATTACCCCAGCTCTTGCTCTATCGGGCATGAATCCAGTTGGGCCAGCAGTCCTGATTGCCACTTCCGGGGTGATCACAACCGCGCTTCTCTACTATCTTGGCAAAAAATGGTTTTCAAAAACTGCCGGATATCTCGCCGCCCTTATGTTTGCAATGCTTCCCATGACTGTCTACATTACTCGGGCATCCTGGAATCCGCACCTCGCCCCGCTGGTTACAGTCCTTATGCTGATAATCTATGACAAGCTAGCAAACAGCAAAACTGTTTCCCACTGGAGCTGGATAGTTTATGGCATCTTGGTCGGAACTATGTTTCAGCTTCACTACATGGCCCTCGTTTTTTGCGCCGTTCTATCTTTGGCAGTGTTGCTACACTACAAAACTCGGCTCAAAACACTTTTTCGTGGGGTAGTCTTGTCCTTGCTTGGGTTTTTCTTGATCCTTTCGCCGTTTATTCTTTTTGAGCTTAGAAATGACTGGGTAAACACGAGAGCAATCTCTCGCTTCATGGAGGCGAAGGAAGAAACAATTATCCGATACTCACTCCCAGCCTGGCTTTGGTGGGGCAAAGTTAGCAGTACTAGCTACCGCCTTGTAGGGAACACACTCGTAGGATCTGAGATGGGGGAGCAGTCAAGCTCGCCTCTCGTAGTTTCTCTTTTTGTTGGCCTAACAGTTCTTGCCGCCCTCTTTGCATATCAAAAAAAATTCACTTCGCGCTATCCAACTATCTTTCTTCTTTTTTTATTCTCGATGGGGGTTCTTGGTATTTATCAAGAAAATATCCATCTCCACTACATCGAGTTTGGTACCCCTCTAATCATTCTCCTCGTGGCTGGAGTTTTTTCAGCATCCAGTCCTGTTTGGCTCAAAAAAATGGCGGCACTCTTTGTCACTTTTGTTCTAGTCATTGGCGGGGCAAGGACTGTTAGCTATGTAGGTTCAGGCGCAAGTCATCAAGCCGAAAAAGCCAAAAACGTCGCAAGCTATATAGTCGAGAAAGCAGGAGGCGAGCCATACAATGTGGTTAGTACCCAGGGCATGTACACAACACCCTTTCAGTATTACCTC
>CAZDRB010000056.1:0-3625 GCA_964507925.1 uncultured Pseudomonadales bacterium | reverse complement strand
CTCAAGACATTAAGTCCAAGGTTAGTGTGGGACTCGTTGAGCTAGAAGAGGACGGGAGCGTCACCCCCAAGCTCGCCTCATCCTGGAGCGTAGACGATGATGGCAAGAGCTATATCTTTACTCTCGATTCCTCGCTCAAATGGCACGACGGCAGCAAGCTCGAGGCAGAAGATATTAGCTACAACTTTAAGGATGTCGAGACAGTTGTCTCAGGCAACCAAGTTACCTACAAACTCAAAGAACCTTTTTCGCCATTTTTCTCGGCCGTCAGCCGGCCAATTCTCAAAAAAAACAAGCTCGGGGTAGGGGAATATCGCCTTGCCAAAACTAATATATACAGTGGGGTTGTTCAGTCGCTTATTCTGGAGAGTGAGGCTGAGCGCCTGATCTACAAATTTTACCCCACCGAGACAAGTGCCTTGACAGCCTACAAGCTCGGAGAAATTGATCGAGTCGAGAGATTGTCATTTGTGCCGAGTGAGCTAAATTCCGACTCAACGAACATAATCGAAAGCGGGGTTAACCCGGACGGTCAGCAAACCGTCTTGTTCTTCAACAATAATGACGTTATCTTGAACAGCAAATCCACAAGACAAGCACTCGCCTACGCCATAAAAGACAAGTCTTTTGGCAAAGAAAGGGCGCTCTCGCCAATTAACCACAACTCTTGGGCATTTAACTCGTTAGTCAAGGAATATGACTACGACCCCGAAAGAGCCAGGACTCTACTTGCACAAGATGTTCCCGACAAATCAGGGCTCAAAATTGAGCTCAAAACCATGCTCCAGTATCTTGAGTACGCAGAGAGCATCGCCGAGTCATGGCGAGAAGTACTTGGGATTGAGGTTGAGGTCAAGGTGGTCTCGAGTGTGACAAACGACTACCAGGTCATCCTCGCCGACTTTTCACCCCCTCTTGACCCAGATCAATATCCGATTTGGCACTCTACCCAACCAACCAACTTTACCCACTTTAGCAATCTCAAGATCGACAAGCTACTCGAGGACGGTCGACGCACTTCTGACCAAAAGCTCAGGCGCGAAATATATCAAGATTTTCAGCGCTTTTTGCTCGAGGACTCGCCAGCCGTGTTCTTGTTCAAGACCGATTCGTTCACCCTCTCAAGAAAATCACTATTTAACTAACTCAGCTTCGCTGCAATTGCCCGATATACAACCGTTAAGTACTCAGCAACAAGCGGATTCATATCGTTTCCATAATATCTTTCATAAAGAATTTCCCTTATCTGCATCCCACTGCCAATCTGGGTAACTGCTGTTTCTGAAACCTTTAAGCCCCTTAACTTTCTTGCAACAAACACTGGATCTTGCAATAAGCCTTTCTCTATTGCCTCACCAGCCATCTCCATTGCCAATTTCATTTGATCCGAAGACTCCATAAAACCAAGTTCATACCGTCCAATGTTTCTCTTAACTCCAGAAAAAGTTCTATTATTTAATTCTTGCTCGGTTCCCGTCACTTCCAAGGAAACTTCTATGTAGTCTCTCCCTCTCATAAGACTGCAAAATATATCAAAATACTACGCAAAAATCAATAAGTAGCAAATCGCCCAGGAGCATTTGCGTCATAATATCCGATTGCAGGAACCCGAATATTATTAGAGCTAAAAATCTCAGCAATTTTAGATACCTCTTTCTCACTTAATCCGGGTCTTGTATAAAATCTATCTGGGGCTATTTCTAGCTTCAAAATCTGTGGCCAATCGAGGCGTCTTGCATCATATTTACTGATTTGCTCTGACTTCTTCTCGTTAGGCAAGTTGGAACATGTAATACACTCCAAAGCTCCTAGAGCAAGTAGTCCAGCTATCCCATCATTTCCTAACCCAAATACTACCTCTTGATGTCCGCGGGGTCCTCTGTTTCCTGATTTGCACTTGAGCGTCCCTATTATCCCAGTCGCAAGTCTAAGAGAACTGACTGGCTCACTATCGCCCTGTAATATTGCGCGCATCAAGCTCCGCAAGTTGACTACTCGCCATTTACCGGGTTCAACCAAAGCATAATACTCAAATCTAGACTCTATTTCGCATCCCTTTTTTATACTCTCAAAGATGTCAGGATTTCTCATCGTCAGCACTATTCTATCAAAGCGTTAAAATAATGATCTACAAAATCATTTAATTCTGTGTTTTGTTTCCCATGTGCATAAATAACTTGAGATCTACCAAGCCAACCTTTCTCAAATGACCCAGAAAGGATCTCCAAATACCTCAAAACCACTATCTGCAAAGCAACTCCTCTAAAGTTTTCTACTTCTGATATCCCAGCTTCTCGGGATTTTCTAGCAAGGAGCCTTGCAATCTGCGCTTGCCCCTCGCGAGGAATAGCGTTCAGCTCAGCAGGCACCACTAAAGTAAATGGTTTAATCTGGGGAACCGAAAGCTCTTGAGAATTACCACAAAAACTAACAGCTACCTCTCTTCGTAAACTAGGTCTCATTTGACCTCCTCATTTAACGATTGGTAGTCTGGGCAGTAAGGTTGGAGCGGGTAACGGGAATCGGACCCGTATCTGCTACTTGGCAAGCAGCCGTTCTACCACTGAACTATACCCGCAACGTTGCCATTATACCCGATAGATACCGTAGTTTACATGTCTAAGCAATATTTCTCAATCACGCTTGCGAGACCATCAAGTCGTTGTACTCGTCACCAATCCCAATCATTTCTTCTATCTCAGAAATTACTCTTGTTTGGATTTTGGAGTCAACAAACCAGGCTTTAGCAATTGGAATTCAGGTCGACCATAAGAATTAGATACTTTTGCCCAAATTACAGGCTCTTCTACAGTGTACAGACCAACGTGATTGATAGTCTTATCCAGCTTTTGGTACATTCAGCAAATAGCGAAGTGCCTGTCTAGCCTTGCCCGGCAATACAGTGGTACCAGGTAGTGGATTATAGTCATCCCACAGTTGTCCACTAAGAGAGAGGGCATCCTTACTAAATTCAGCTATCTTCACTTGATCCAAACGAGACAACTCTCTATGAAACCTACTCATGGCTTCGTGTCTGGTCTGAGTTAATTCGGGAGTTATGTTTTCTGCGCTAATTCCTGCCATCATCCTGAGAGCAATTAAAGGAAGACTTGGTAGTTGATATTCAGCTTCACGAGCGCGAGGCGAGTCTGTCGCAACCTGCCCAGCCAAAAAATACATAAGTAGACTCAGACTTCCCGCCTCCGAAGCACTCATCTCAAAAAAAGCTCCTTGGCGCTCAGCGTACTCATGGGCGCTACTAAATAGACCGGTCCATCGGGAAGCTAATTCGTCTAAACTCAACTCAGAAAAATCCCAATACTGACGAGGAAGAGATTTTATCAAATTTGCCTGTTTCTCTAAATCTAGATTCTGCATACCAAAATTATCTCATAATTTGTCAACCAATAAGAATTTGTCGGGGTGCCCAGACTCGAACTGGGGACCTCCGCGTCCCAAACGCGGCGCTCTACCATCTAAGCCACACCCCGTCTACACCAAAGCTACGGCGGGCAAGCCCGTTTTCGCCTAACATAAGTATTATACCCTGTGCCGAGGGCGGGGATCGAACCCGCATGGTTTTAAGGCCGAGAGATTTTAAGTCTCTTGCGTATACCATTTCGCC
>CAZDRB010000055.1:0-3669 GCA_964507925.1 uncultured Pseudomonadales bacterium | reverse complement strand
TGCCGACCCAAACACCTACCACAGCTCCCGTACTCCATCCTACGGTCCAGTTATCCCGCTTATCGTTCGTCGTACCAGTCTTGACTGCAATAGACCTCCCACTCATGTTCAAAAAGCTATTAGGTCCAAATGTTAGTAGTCTTGCATTGTTATCATAGAGAACATGGTTAATCAAAAATGCGACCTCCTCGCTCAGCACTCTCTGTTTCTTGGCGGGCTTGGCCTCATACAGTACCCGTCCGTCTTTCTCGACTTTTAAGATCGCGACTGGATCCACGCGCTCACCTCCATTTGCGAATGTTCCATATGCATGCACCATGTCATAAAGCCTGACCTCGCCACCTCCTAGTGTGACTGACAAGCCAAAACGCTTCATGTTCTCGGTAGTTGGTGCCAAGCTCTCAAAGCCCATGTCATAGGCAGTCTGGAGCATGTCCTTGAGCCCGACTAGGGATAATAGCTTGACTGCAGGTACATTGAGTGAGCTCCCCAGCGCAAATCTAAGCTGAATAGGACCGTTAAACTTGCCGTCGTAGTTTTTTGGCTCATAAAACTCAGTCGCACTCGCTCCCGGAAACTTGGTTGGTACATCAAGGAGCATCGAAGCAGGAGAGTATCCCTTGGCAAAAGCAGTCGCGTAAGTAACCGGCTTGATCGCACTACCTGGTTGTCTAAGTGACATCACGACGTTAACCTTGCCGTCATAGTCAGGCGCAAAATAATCCTTGGATCCTACCATCGCGAGGATCTCGCCAGTTTGTGGCGACATCACCATTGCCGCACCATTTGTGACATGAACTTTCTCAAGCTTATCTATTTCTTCCTTGACCGCAACTTGCGCAAAATCCTGGAGCTCAGCGTCCAGCGTCGTCGTCACTGTATAGCCCCCATCCTCAACCAAAGCCTCGCCTAGGAGCTCGACTAACTGATCCTTTACAAAAAACACAAAGTGGGCCGCCTTCAAAGCGGTATCCTGTTCATTAAACTTAACGTCCGGAAGCTCTTTGACCGATGCTTGCTCCTGCTCCCTGGTAATATGCCCGTCCTCGCGCATGCGCCTCAGGACCGCCTCGGCACGGGCTACATACGCCTTCTTATCGCTCCCATAAGGGGAGTATCTCGACGGAGCCTGGGGCATACCGGCGAGTATTGCCGCTTGGGTGAGTGTGAGCTCTTTTGGTTCCACCCCAAAGTATCTCTGAGAGGCAGCCGCAATCCCAATCGCAGTTCCTCCATAAGGTGCCTCGTTCAGGTACATCTGCAAGATCTCGTCCTTGCTAAACTTTTTCTCAATCTGGAGGGCAAGTACCAACTCTTTTAACTTACGCGGGAGCGAGCGCTCACTAGTCAAGAGTACGTTTTTGACTAACTGCTGAGTCAAGGTCGAGCCACCCTGTGCTCTCCCACGAGTAATCCCGCGCAAAAACCCACGCATCATGCCCCAAGTACTAAACCCTTGGTGGTTATAAAAATCCTTATCCTCGATTGCAATCGTTGCCTGTTGCAAAACAAGAGGAACATCATCTAACTTAATTGGTACGCGGTTATAGTCCTGATACAACTCGTATATTGATCCGCCGTCACGGTCGAGGATCTTAGTCGAAAATCCCTCGCGCCTCACAATCTTGTTTGGATCTGGCAAACTTCTTCCGTACCAAGCAAATAAAATCAAGGTTAAAAATATCGCGGCTACCGTACCAAACAAGGCGATAAGACCGACATTTTTAAGAATTGACTCTCTGTTCCACTTCAAGCGACCTAGCTTAGTTCTTCTCCGGAGACTTCTGTACTTCCACGTCTTTGCCCAATCTTGCATATCCTCGATTGTAGCGTCCCCTTGACAAATCTACAACCATATATTACTATAAGTCCTATAACAAGTTAATAGGTAAAGCGTCGAAGGAGCCTTAGTAGATTAAAGTGGGTAATCAGAGAGATGTCGGTTGCTGCAAGACATCCAAACCTTTAATTGAAATTTACTCTCCTAAGCAGGTCTGACAAAATCAGACACGGTTGTCTCCGTAATCAGACTAAGATGTGTCACAACAGAAACAGAGCATCTGAAAACGAGGTTATTCTCGGTTACTTCAGATCCCGCTCAGCGGGATTTTTCGTAGCTAGGTAATAACGAAACAGGGTTGGTATCGCCGCACTTGCAGGCCCCTGTCTACTTCCAATTTAGGTTGGTGGTAGGCAGGGGCTTATTTGTTATTTAAAGGAAAAAATATGAACCTACAATTTGAACTAGACAAGGCATGGAAAAAGGCCAACACATTTCCTGGCAAACTAGAGATCTTAAGGCCAAACATGCTACAACCAGCTTTTGCGGCTCAAACAATCATAAAGCTACTTCAAACAACTTACGCTGATCATGCGATCTCACGAAATCCAAACAAAGTCGAGGAGGATATAGAAAAAGGGCTTGTTCAACCGTGGATTCTCACGCGTGATAGCAAGCCAGTCGCCTGCGCCGGCCTAATATCTCAAGGCGATGGCAGTGCAGAACTCGGCCGTGCTGTTTCTATCGAAAGTGGTAGCGGTGCCGGCAAGATAGTCATGCTGTCAGCAGCGCTTGCTTCTCCTAATCCACTAGTCGCCGAAGTACGCATAGCTAACAGCTTTATTAATGTTCCGTCAGGCGAAGCCACGCAGCGAATATGTTTTGGCATTCTAGAGCTCGTGCCTCACGCAATCCTGCCTGCCTTCGCGCATGGTCAACCTCTACGCAACGAAATGTTCGCTTTTTCTGCCGAAGGTTTCAAGCTCGACAAAAACACGATTACTGAGACAGCGCTAGACACGATTTCAAACAGAGAATCAAATGGGCCTCATAAAAAAATTCAAGTCGTCCAAGACAGTCCTTTTCGAGTAGCAGTATCAAGCGACACTGGGTTAGATCTTAATCAGTTCATTGCGCAGAGCCGGACTAAGGTCAAAGGATGCACAATGGTTTCAATCGAAGTAACCGATCAAAACCTTTCTACTATCGCATGTCTCAGAGAAAATAATTTTGTCTTGAGCGGAGTTGATCGAAATATGGGTCCGAGCGGCTTGCCAGTTATTTTGCTAGCAACGTTAGCAAATGGAACTTTACTTGCACCCACTAAAATAGGGAACAATCTATCGCTCGAAATGCAAAAAGATATTCAAAATATTGCCAACAATTTTGAGCAAATACTCGAAAGGACCTAATATGTCATCGATCATTGAAATACTAAAAATGTTAGTTTCATGCCCCTCAGTCACAGAGGACAGGGAGTCATGTAAAAAAATATTAACGCAAGTTGCCAGCGGGATATCAGATGCTCAACAAGATCAGAGTAAAGGAATGTTGTGGTGGGGTCATACAGATCTAGCGACCACTAGATGGCTCATCAATACTCATGTTGATGTTGTACCTGGGCAGCCGGAACAATTTTCTCTAAGAATCTCGGGCGATAAGGTGTGGGGAAGAGGAGTCGCTGATGTAAAAGGGTGTGCTGCCATCCTTATCAACCAAGCAAAAAACTGGACGAAAATTGCCGAGAAGAAAAAAATTACTTTCATGCTAGTCACCGACGAAGAAATTGGGGGTACAAGTACGAAGGAAATATTGCCCCTTATGACTGGGTTGAAGGGTGCCATCTTTTTAGAGCCTACTGCTCTTCATATCACAACTCAAGCCAAAGG
>CAZDRB010000054.1:0-3757 GCA_964507925.1 uncultured Pseudomonadales bacterium | reverse complement strand
AAGCAGAGCACTCCGAAAATTCAACTCTAATCCATTACCTGGTAGAGCAACCTAAGACCAATCACTACGATAATTCGAATTATAGTAGTGAAGCAAATATCTCAAAAAAAACATCTGAGGTTAAAGCCAAGTTCTCGACTGAGTTAGAATCAGTCAAATCTCAAGCCGAGCTTGACGCCCTATACGTCAAATATCTTGGCAAAAAGGGTAGTACCACAGCTCTTCTCAAGAGCCTTCAAGGTCTGACCTTGAAGGATAAGCAAAAATATGGACCTCTCCTCAACAACCTCAAAAAATCCCAAGAATCCGCGATTCAAGCCAAAAAATCAACCATGAACCATGAACCATCAACCATTGATCTCACTATCCCTGGCACTCCTCGACCATATGGCCGCCTGCACCCAACAACCACAATCATCAGGGAGATGAACGAGTTTTTTCGCTACCAGGGCTTTTCCATTGGTGAGGGACCAGAGATCGAGGATGTAGAGTACAACTTTCGTCGCCTCAACTTGCCCGAAGGTCACCCAGCCACGGATCTTCAAGATTCTCTCTTTGTCAAAGAGCCAAACATTCTCCTTAGAACTCACACCTCCTCGGTCGAGACTCGTATTCTTAGCTCGTCCAAGCCTCCACTTCGCGTCGTCGTTCCAGGTAAATGCTACCGCAATGAAACAACCAACCTTACAAATAGCGCGTTCTTTTATCAGTACCAAGGATTCGTGGTTGACCAGGGTATCACGATCGGGCATCTCAAGGACACGCTCACCAAGTTCCACCAATTCCTGTTTGGTGACGATGTAAAGCTCCGTTTCCGCTACAAATATTATCCCGAGGTTAGTCCCGGCATGGGAGTCGATATGGAGTGCCGATTCTGCAAGGGTTCAGGGTGTCAAGTCTGCAAACATCGTGGCTTTATCGAGGTCTTGGGGAGTGGCATGATCCACTCCAACACACTCCGTGCCTGCGGCATCGATCCCGAGATCTACTCTGGCTTTGCCTTTGGCATGGGACTAGATCGCCTCGTCATGTCCAAATACGGGATCACAGATATCAGGAAACTTTATGGAGGTGAAATAGTCTACTCATGAAAATACCTCTCATTTGGCTCAAAGACTACCTTGACACCGACAAGCCTGCGCGTCAACTCGCAAAAAGCTTTACTCAGCTAGGTCTTATGCTTGATAAACCACTAGGATCAGACAACGTCCTTGACCTCGAGCATCGCATGGACCGCGCCGATTGGCTCTCGGTCATTGGCTGTGCTCGCGACCTCGCGGCCTTCGAAGAGGTTCAGCTCAAGCTCCCTAAAGGGTACAACAAGCCAGGTCATGCGCCATCAACTATTGACCAGATACCAGTTACAGTTAAGACTCCCGCAGTGCGTCGTTTTCAGACACGAGTTTTTCGTGGTATCAAAGTTGGCCCCTCCCCCAAATGGCTAGTTGATCGCCTCACTGCTTACGGGATGGAATCAATTAATAACGTGGTCGACATCACCAATTTTGTCATGGTCGAGTACGGACAACCCATGCACGCGCAGGACTTGGCCAAACTCAAGACCAGAGAAATCACGATTCGCCCGGCTAAAAAGGGCGAAAAGGTAACGACCCTCCTCGGCACTGAGGTTGAGCTAGATCCCGAAACCTTTGTTTTGTCATCGGGAGGTGAGGTTACGGTCATTGGCGGTATAGTTGGCGGCAAAAACACAGGTGTGACAAACTCGACTACTAACATTATCCTCGACGCCGGCAACTACGATTCGCGTGTTGTGCGCAAAAACTCTCGAAGGTTAAAAATCATCAACGAATCAGTTTCTCGCTACGACAAGTTCCTTGACCCGAGACTTATTGACGTCGCAATCAGTCGGGCAACCGCCCTCATTCTCGAGCTTGCTGGTGGCGAATATTTTGAGAATGATGACTATTATCCGAGTCCTGTTGTCCCTCAAACTCTCAAGCTCCGGCTTTCCCGCCTCAAGCTTATTTCTGGCATGGAGATCAAGCTAGCGAGGGTCAAGAAAATCCTCAAAGATCTCGGATACATCGTAGTAGAAGAAGGGGAGGGAGAGCTCGTTCTTGAGGTCCCTTACTACCGCACCGATATCGAAGTCGAGGATGACCTAGTATCTGATATTCTGAGAATCAACAATTACTCGAGTATCCCAACTCAAGCACTCTCCACTGCGATTCCAAAAGATATCACTTTGCCAATCACACTGTTCGAGGAAAAACTCAAAAATATCTTACTCGCTCAAGGCGCGCACGAGCATATCACAACCTCTCTCGCCACTTTTAATGATGAAAGTGGTCAAATAGAACTTGTAAATGCCCTTACTCAGGATCAAAATGCGCTACGCACTAGTCTTGTGGGCGGACTAACCAAGGTGGCAAGTGCTTACCGCAAGCACAAGATGCCCTACATCGCAGTTTTTGAGATCGGCAAAGTATTCTCCAAAAAGAAAGACTCATTTTTGGAGGAAAGCGTAGTCACAGTGCTTTTTGAAAACAAGAGCAAAGTCGGAGACTCACTCGCGACACTCCTCTCTGGCCTCGGTATAAGTAGTTATCAAGTCACAAACTCGCTTGATATCACAGTTGACGGCAAGACGATTGGCAGAGTTGCCAAAGACTCGTACACTCTCATTACAAACAAGTTACTGGAAGTCGTCAAAGACTACACGGGCATCATTTCTGAGTACGCGCGCAGTAACTCGCTCGACCTCTCGCTAATTGCAGGCAAAGATATCTCCTACGCTGACATTATCGCAGTTATTAACGATCTCACAGGTACTTGGGAGAGCGTCCACTGCAAATCCGTGACCAAGTTCAAGAGCAACAATAACTATCTATTGTCTGTAACTTGGGCAAGTGATAATCAAAAAATCGAAGCCGAGAAAAATGCTATTCTCAAAGCGCTCAAAGAAAAACTCAAAATTACCTCAAAATCATAATTATCAAGGAGCCACACTAGGCGAGGGAGTAGGGGAGGCAGCGCTCCAGTCCATATTCACCCCGATCTTGACCCTCGTATCCGACTCCTGGCCATCCTTGGTCCTAACTTTTCCGAGAAGTTCATAAGTTCCGTCAGCAAGATTAATAGTGGTGACCACATCCTTGGTCGTGAATGACTCACGCATCACGTTGTCTACATACAGCCTAACCCACTCAATTTCTTTACCCGTCGTGACTTTTAGCCTAACCTCAACTGAATTGTTATTGACCCTAGACTCGTTGCCTGGTTTTTCAAATCCAATGACCGTATCAGTATTTGTACTACAATACTCAGTCGGCACCTTGTACTTGGGCTCGCTCTGCGTGTCTATCCAAGCTTGGATATCATTGATCCACGCGTTGCTTTCCTGTTTTAGAACGTAGTACTCCTTTTCGTCGTACTCACCGCGGACAATATCTACCTCACTTGCAAGCTTAGAGTTGTCCGCCTTACAAACCTTGACCTTTGTATGAATCGGATCTGGCTCAAGTGGCACCGTTCCTTTGACAAAGTAGTCGGATCTCGACGGATATCCATCATGCTCTGGATAACCAGAGACTGTGTCGACCAGACGACTCTCAATCCCAGGTGGCGCCTTAAAATCCTCACCCTTATACTTTTCCCAGGTTTTAAGCATAATTTTGCGCCAAATAGGCGAGGCTCCCGTTACACCTGAAGCTACCTCGGTCATCGGTGTGTTGTCATTGTTGCCGACCCAAACACCTACCACAGCTCCCGTACTCCATCCTACGGTCCAGTTATC
>CAZDRB010000053.1:0-3794 GCA_964507925.1 uncultured Pseudomonadales bacterium | reverse complement strand
CGGAATATAGAAACTGGTTGCAAAAATGGTATTTGCCGCTCTCGACATTTTATGCGGCGCGAGCTGCAACACGACTAATTGCAGTGTCCAAGTTTACCCGTGACCAGCTACTAGAAGAGATACATATTAGCTCTGAGAAGATCAAAGTGATACACGAGGGAGTTCAGACTACTATTACAAATAGCAACAAAATAGAACAAAAGAGATATCTGCTCTTTGTTGGGACGATCCAACCAAGAAAAAATTTGGAAGCATTGATCGAGTCTTTTGCGCTTGTGAGTCGGGAGATTCCAGATCTAGAGCTAGTTATTGCTGGAGCGGTAGGATGGATGTCCGAGGGTGTTTTGCGCGCTCCCTCGAGACTAGGGATTCAGGATAGGGTGGTTTTTGCCGGGCGAGTGAGTGAACAAAAGCTTGATAATTTGTATCGATCCTGCCTGGTGTATGTGCAACCCTCATACTCTGAGGGGTTTGGCCTTCCCGTTCTTGAGGCGATGAGCCACCAGGCTCCAGTAATCGCAAGCTCGGGCGGAGCGCTACCCGAAGTGGTTGGTGGTGCTGGGATTATCGTTGAGCTCGGGCCACGCTTTGTTTCCGATTTGGCGTCCGCCATAAAAAGATTAATCAAAAATGACCGTGAACGAGCGAGACTAGCAAAATTGGGTAAAGCGCGGGTCAGCGAGTTTACGTGGCAAAAAGCAGCCAAATTCACGCTAAATGCACTTTTAACCGCCTAATGTTATAAGTTTATGTTTTTTGATTTTTTGTAAATTGTATATTAAAAACTAATTTTTATTATTCATTTGTTAGGGTAGGGATATAACAAAAATATTAGTAGTTTATGGCTAATGGTTAATAGTAAATAGTTTCCAGGCTAGATTAGAGATCAATAAAATTGATCAAACGCCTGATTTTTTGTAATTTGAAAGAAAAAATATAGTCTTAGAGTATTTGATTATAATATTTTAAGTAGAGTATAGTGTCTTATAATAGGTGACTAAGCTATGAGACTATGAAAACTAGCAAAATTTTGACCATTTTTGCATAAAATCGCTCGACGAAGTATGATTGGATCCAGGTTAGTAAAAAGTATATGCAAAAAAAGCGAAAAAAATCACGAAAAATGCCCCTGGACATGAAAAATCAAGGTCATAAAAGGGTTGATAAATCAATAGAAATCTTTGATGTGCCCTTGTTTGGCACTCACAAAAATCAAGTGCTAACTAAAATCGGTCTCCAGAGGAAAGAAATGTTACACGTTGCGACTGTTAACTCGGAGTACATTATGGAGGCGAGAGTGAACAAGCACTTCAAGAATATCTTATCACAATGCCTGACAGTTGCCGATGGGTACGGAGTAGTTTGGGCTGTGCGGATACTGCAAGATCGGCGAATCGAGCGAGTTACGGGAGTTGAGCTGGTTGAGGCGATTCTCGAGCGCGCAGGCAAGCGAGGCGAAAAGGTGTTTCTCCTCGGAGCTGCAGAGGGAGTAGCTGAGCGGGCAGCTACAGCGATGAAGGATAAGTATAAAGGGATCGAGATAGCCTGGTATTCAGGGGCGAGAACAGTGAGAGTGGAGAGGTCAGAGGAGGCGAGCATGACCATAGCCAAGATCAATGGCTTTGAGCCGGATTATCTTTTGGTTGCTTATGGCTCGCCCTGGCAAGATATCTGGATCGAGGAAAATAGGCCGTATCTGCGGGCACGCGTGGCGATCGGGATTGGCGGAGTACTAGACGAGTGGGCAGGGGAGGTCAAGCCTTGTCCTGACTGGATAGATAAGCTCGGTATGAAGTGGCTCTGGAGAGTGGTGCATGAGCCGTGGAGGTGGAAGCGGATTCTAAAGGTATGGCAGTTTGGATTTATTGTCTTATGGAAGAAGATATCATCCCCCTTCGCTCTATGAGCTTCGGAGGGATTTCGCACTATTTTTTTAGTATGTGCTTACAAGTTAATAGATTGATCTACTAATTGATATTAGGATACAATAGATTTATGAGTTTTTGGAATGATTTACTTGTTCGCGGTACTCCAATTGTGGGGTTGTCTCCCATGGATGGGGTGACGGACGCGGTCATGCGATACATGACTGCTTGTTATAGTGCTGGAGTTGACGTCATGTTTACTGAGTTTGTGAGTGTGGACGCTCTCCATTATGCAGAAGGGGAACGTCGAGAGCGACTCCTTAAGACGTTTATCAAGGCGCGCGACGTTGGCCCACTCGAGCACAGGCCCTATGAAATTGCTCAGGTGTTTGGAACAAAACCCGAGTTGTTTGTGGAGGCGGCAAAACTTGTGGAGAGCCTGGGCTTTGACGGGATCGATATTAATATGGGGTGTCCGGCCAGGAAAGTCGAGGAAAATGGGGCGGGAGCTGGACTGATCCGCACGCCTGAGTTAGCTGTCGAGATAATCCAGGCAGTCAAGGGGGCGACCAAACTCCCGGTCTCGGTCAAGACTAGAATCGGGGTTGAGCGCGAAGAGGTCGAGGACTGGATCCGGGTACTCTCAAGCGCAGAGCCTGCGATGATTAGTTTGCACGGCCGGACGCTCAAACAACTTTATCAGGGGGAGGCTGACTGGGAGGCAATCAAGAGAGCAGCTCGCGTTGCGCACGAGCTTGGTGGTCATATGCTCGGCAACGGAGATATCGAGAGCGTGGATGCAGGCATGAGGAGGGTAGAGGAGACGGGAGTCGACGGATTCTTGATCGGGAGAGCGGCGCAGGGGAATCCCGCCTTTGCGAACGCTTCGGCGGGCGAAGCCAGCCGAGAACAGATCATGTCGTGGATTCTCGAGCATGCAAAACTTTTTGACGAGATATTTGTCCAGGGGATAGAAGACGAGACCCAGCGACTCAAGGCGTTTATGCCGGTCAGAAAGCATCTGGCCTGGTATGCTCACGGATTCCCTGGAGCCGCCGAGCTCCGGATCAAGCTAGTCCAGAGTAATTCGTACAGGCAAGTAGAAGAAATACTCGCTCAGGCTGTATAGTAGAGGGATGAGTGATCGAGACCTAGACTTGGCTTACAAAATCAATGCGGGCATGGATAAATTAGGAGACTCTCTGTCCCTGAGGAGGGTTCAGGATGCTCAAAACTGGCTGATTGCCAAGCTCGAAGGCGAGTCATCAAGTTGGCTAGAAAAATTGGTGACTAAGATCAGGCCGGGACGAGTATTTGACCAGGCGTTAGATAAGGCAGCGTGGTACGAAAAAGGAGCGAGAAAAGACGTTTTGACTGGTCTTATGACTGGAGAGGCATTTGCTGAGGAGTATAACAAAGTCAAGGAAGAGGTCGAGCGGGGCGTTGTGGACAGAGTTGCAGTGATGGGATTTGACCTAAATGCTTTTAAGGAAATTAATGACACTTATGGTCACGAACTTGGAGACGAAGCGATCAAGGTCTTTGCTCGCGCCCTGGAACACGTGCTTCGTGACGGAGACGTGGTTGCCAGGCGGCAAGCGGGCGGGGATGAGTTTTATCTGCTTCTCAAGATAGGTGATGGGGTTGAGACCCTCGAGCAAATTAGAGATATTGTCTCTGCTCGTGTATTTGAGAGGGTTGAGAAACTAATGAAATCCCAGAAATTTACATGGAACGTTCCAGACAAGCAATATGCTAAGCGAGGGATTATTATGCTAGAAAAGGATCAAGAAATGCCTGATTTTCAAGATTTGGTGCGAGAAATTGAGGCGCAACAGGCAAAAGAAAAAGAAGCGCTCGGATTAAGCCGCTGAGGCTGGAGTGTTCTCGATTAGTTTAAACTTTTTGAGGAGAGTCAGGAGGATAATA
>CAZDRB010000052.1:0-3836 GCA_964507925.1 uncultured Pseudomonadales bacterium | reverse complement strand
CATAAAGCTCGCCGGATACTCGACTCTCCCCATCGCGCGCGTGATCGCGACCTTCCCATCCTCCATCGGCTGTCGGAGCACCTCCAGGACCGAACGACTAAACTCGGGCATCTCGTCGAGGTAAAGTACTCCGAGGTGCGCGAGCGATACTTCTCCAGGCATCGGATTGGATCCGCCTCCGATCAGCCCGACCATCGAGGTGGTGTGATGCGGAGTTCGGAACGGACGCTGTCTCACAAGAGCCCTCCCCGCCTCCATGAGCCCCGATACCGAATATATTCGCGTCACTTCTAGTGATTCCTCAGGCAGTAGCGGGGGCAAAATCGAGGGCAAAGCCTTGGCGATCATTGTCTTACCCGCGCCAGGCGGACCAACCAGGAGAAGGTTATGTCCACCCGAGGCCGCAATCAGCGAGGCGCGCTTGGCTATCTCTTGTCCTGCAATCTCAGCAAAATCCACAACTGGAGGGGCGTCGTCGAGTATTGGGAGGAGTTCAATCGTCTTTAAGGCCTCGATTTTCTTCTCGCCGCGCAGGTGGATTATTAGCTCGCTCAGATTACGGACTGGATAAACCGTGATCCCAGGCACGACTGCCGCCTCGTTTGCTGACATGACCGAGACATATAGCTCTTTGATGCCCTTGTCTTTGGCGAGCATCGCGGTCAGTAGCACGCCTCGACTATGCTTGAGTGAGCCGTCTAGCCCAAGCTCCCCAAAAAAATAACAGTTCTCGACATCAGACTCTATTTCGCCCGAGGCCAGGAGTATTCCCACCGCAATCGGCAGGTCATAATTTGAGCCTTCTTTGGGGAGATCCGCCGGGGCCAAGTTCACGGTGATTTTCTTGTCTGGATAGCTTGCCCCGCTGTTCTCGATTGCCTTACGTACCCGCTCGCGCGCCTCCCCTACTGCCTTGTCTGGCAAGCCCACGATCGTCAGTCCCGGAAACCCCTTGTTCGCAACATCCACCTCGACAATCACCTCCTGAGCCTCGAGTCCGATCGTAGCCACCGAAGATACCTTGGCAAGCATTATTTCCTCCTATAAATCTCGTGCGTTCCAACAAGTAAAAAGGCTATTTTGTCCTCGCTGATAACTTCAAACATTATTCGATACTGCCGATTTATTGAGAACGACCATAGACCGTCCAGTTTCCCCGTCAATTTATGAGTGTCAAGTCTTTGATCGTTCATGTCCCGACGAAAAATCTTCTCTTTTGTCACAGCCAGTTTTTGAATTCTTCCTGGTAACTTCCGAAACAATTTTACAAATTTAGGGGTATATACTATGTCCACTATCCAATCATCTCAAATCTTCCAAGGAACGCAATATCTTTACCTTTCCTTGCCTGAGCTCTCTTTTGCTTGTGCGTAGATCGGCGAGTACGCGCTCTTTTTCCCAATCCCGAAGCAGTGCCCGAAAAAACTCGCTCACGGAAGCATATTTTCCGAGCTTAACTTCGTCGCGTACAGCGTCTGCCATCTGTTGAGGCAAAGATATATTAATTACATTTCTCATGTAACATATTGTAATACAAATTGTTACAAAGTCAAATTACTTAGCACTCCATATCCCCCGCTCCTCACCAACCTCGCCCTTCAGTAGTAGCCCCATCAATAGCGCAGACACCTCCCCAACCCCTCGATTCTCGAGTCTGGCCAGCTCGTTCATAGAGCTCGGCCCCTCGATCACAAGTCGTGCAACTAAAATACTCTCGTCCTTAGATAGTTTGTGCTTAGCTTGATTTATCCGTATTTTTTCTGAGTAATTTTTATCGTCAAAGAACTCCATGGTCAGTGGCTTGGCATATCCCTCGGAGAGTAACCAGTTGCAGCCCTCAGATACTTTGGAAAATATGGATCCCGGGACCGCGTATACTGGCTTGCCTAGCTTCCTCCCCCACTCAGCCGAGTTCAAGGACCCTGATTTCATGCCAGCTTCAACCACGATCACAATATCCGCAAGACCTACCACGATCCGGTTGCGCCGCGGGAATGTCCATAGTTGTCCAAGCTCTGTAGGCTCAAGTTCCGATAGAAACAAATTATTACTCTCTAGTGCTTTTTGATACAACTCCTCGGTTCCCGGGATTACCGGCGAATCGATCCCCCAACCAAACACTCCAATCGTTTTCCCGCCATTCTCTATGGTCAATCTATGCATTTCTATATCAATACCATACATAAATCCCGAGATCGTCGTGTATCCGCCCACTACCAATCTCGGTACGATCTCAGCAAGAACCTGTTTGCCGTACCGACTCATTTTCCTGGACCCCACGATTGCAACTGTCTTTTGTGATTTTGTCAGCTCCCAGTCGCCCCGCGCCCACAACCCAAGAATGTCCGGCTTGACGCTGATCAGCTTTTCTGGAAATGCCTTATCATCCCGCCCTACATACCGACTCTCCATACAAATATAGAATATACTAAAAGTATGTACAGGATCTTCTTCGCTTTTCTTATCTCATTTTTCGTCTTTACCACGCCAATCTTGGCTCAAACCCTCTACTCTCCCAACTACACAATCCGCCAGGGCAACTTTAACATGACCTCGGGTCTCAAGTCCTCGGCGTCCTACTCGCTCACCGACACTGTGGGCCAGACTGCCGCAGAGTTCTTTAGCGGGACGGGATACTTTGTCAAAGCCGGCTTTCAATATATTTACACGCTCTACGACTTTTCCTTTAGCATCTCCTCGCTTGCAATCAATCTCAGCTTAACCCCAAATACTTTCTCGACCGCGACAAATACCTTGACCGTGACCGCGCCAGGTCAGGGATACAGCGTCACAGCTTACGAATCAACCAAGCTCACCAAGCTTGATAGTGCCGACACCATCCCCGACACAACTTGTGACTCTGGCACCTGTACCGAGACCGCAGCTGGTGTCTGGACCACGGCCACCAACAACGGCTTTGGCTACAACTTGACTGGCGACGATGTTGCCTCGGACTTTGTGGGCGCGACCTACTTTCGGCCCTTCCCCGATCTCTCGCTCGGCGAAACTCCGGCAACCGTCATGACCACAACCGCAGCCGGCAAAAACCGCGCCGCAACCGTGACCTACAAAGTTAGCCCGTCAGGCACACAGGCCGCCGGAGATTACTCAACCCAGATCACTTATGTAGCTACACCGGTATATTGATAAAATTAGAAATACGAAAATCTAAATTAGAAACAAATTAGAAATTAGAAAAGAACAAATATGGAATATAACCTAGAAACAAGATCAAAAATATTCGCAAAGTCTATTCGAAACTGGATCAATAAACTCCCAAAATCAATCTCCACGATCGATGACTGTAAACAATTAGTCAGATCTTCTGGGTCAATCGGCGCAAACTATATAGAGGCAAACGAGTCACTTGGAAAAAAAGATTTCCAAATGAGAGTAAAAATTGCAAAAAAAGAAGCCAAGGAATCAATTTACTGGATTGATCTACTGGAGCAAAAAGATAATGCTCTAGAAAAAGAACGCTTGCTTCTCTTGAAGGAATGTCACGAGCTCATGAATATTCTAGGTGCTATCTTGAGGAATTCACAATGAAGCAGCCTTATGTTTCGGATTTCGGATTTCGGATTTCTTTAGTTTGTTTAGTATTTCTTATTTCGTATTTCGTATTTGGAGTGTCGCCAGTCAAAGCGCAACAGGCGACACTGTCAATTTCCCCTCCCGTTGTCGAGATCTTGATCGCCCCAAACAAAAGAATCACCCAGACTTTCATCGTCAAGCACGATGGTGCAGTCGTTATCACCCCGACTCTCCATCTTTTCAAGCCCTCGGGAGTAAATGGCCAGGCCCAGATCGATCCTAATCCCCTCACCCCGCCCCAG
>CAZDRB010000051.1:0-3885 GCA_964507925.1 uncultured Pseudomonadales bacterium | reverse complement strand
TCTCGCCTCAAGAATACCTAGACTCACTCAAGTCCAAAGAGGCCTCAAAAATCACTGATACAGATGAGCTTGCTGTATTTATCAAACAAGTCATTGCCGACAACCCGACTGTGGTCGCCGATTACCAGGCAGGCAAGGCGAGCGCTCTTGGCTTCTTGATTGGCAAGGTCATGGCCGCGACCTCAGGTCAGGCCGACCCCAAGCTTACTAACTCGATCTTGAGGTCTCTCTTATGAAAAAACTTATCGTGACTGCCGACGACTTCGGCTATACCAAGTCCATCAACGAAGGTATAGTTAGGAGCGCGACCGATGGGATCGTGACTGATATTGCGGTCATGGTTATGACCGATCGCGAGGATCTTGAGCACGGAATTGCCCTCCTTAAAGAACACAATCTTACCGAGATCGGCCTTCATACCTCTCTCTTTCCCTGGAACAAATCAAAGCGTCCAGGAAGGCTTGACTTTATCAATTTTTTCCGCGACGCCAGTGACCAAGAAATAGAAGCCAAAGCCATGGCAGAAATTGCTATTTTTGAGTCACTTTTTGGTCACCCACCCAAGTTTATCTCCCCTCAGTACAACATTCATGGCAATCTACGCTTACTCAAGGTTCTAGCCGGATACGTAGTCAAGAACAATATTCCTATGCGTATTCCTCGCGCTGTCTTGACTCACGACGAGATCGAGGACAACAACTACTCCGCCGAGGTATTTCTCAAGCGGCTAAACGTCAAAATGTCCAATCATCTCCTCGCCCATATCTTGGGATCTGACGCTAAGCTCATAATCAATCAGTTTCTCTCCGAGCTTGGGACAGTTAAGGACTCTGAATCAGTCGAGATTATTCTTCACCCTGGATACCTGGATCAGGACATTCTCGAGTCATCGAGTCTCAACTTTGAGCGCGCACGCGACCTCTCAATATCACTAAATCAAGATTTCAAAAAACAAATACTCAAGTTAGGTTACGAGTTTAGCCATATGTCCGCTCTATGAAAAAACAACTAATTATTACAGGCCACGATCTTGGACTTTCAAGCTCAATTAACGCAGGTTATGACTACGCTCTAACCTCTCTCCCCAAAGTCTTTTCCGAGCTCTCGCTCCTCCCCAACTCAAAATATAGCGAGGAAGGCGCCAAAATTGCTAAAAGGAGCGGTCTTTCAACCAATTTATCTCTGAGCTTTGTTAATCATAATCTGTATTCGCTTTCCAAAAGCCCCTCCCTCATGGACCAAAATGGTTTCCTCAAAAACGCCAACAACGTGAACGTCTGGGACTTTTCGGTTATTGATACTTTTCGCGAAGAAGATATCGAGGCCGAAATTAAGGCCCAATACGACTGGTTTCTCAAGCACATGGGCAAAAAACCAAGCGCGCTCATGACCCAAAAAGGCGAGCATGGAGATCCCAAAATCCTCGAGCCTCTTATGCGCCTTGCAAAGTCAGAAAATCTCCCTATGCGCGCCCCTCTCTGGAACTGGCAAGCCAACTACGGCGCCCAGTCACTAGTGGAATCAGAGGGAATCAAGACCACTAGCCAGTTTCTCGTCAGCTTTAAAGACTGGAAGGCAGGCGGTGGACTAGATCCAGAAACTGAGATGGAGGAAATCATCAAAAAAATTAATCAGGTCAAAGGTGTCTCAGAAATTGCCTTTCTTGCTGGATTTTGCGACCAAGAGCTTCTAGATATGACGAGTGTGTCGTGGCAGCGGGGACAAATACTTGCGATTCTCAAGCGCAAATATCATCTTATCGAACGACTATACCAAGAATTCGAGATTATCTCCTACCAAGATCTTCACAACTCTCTATGACCAAGCTCGACTTTACTCATCTTCACGTCCACACTCAGTACTCGCTCCTCGACGGACTAAGTAAAGACACGGACCTTGCCTCGCTCGCCAAAGACTACGGCATGGACGCGCTTGCTTTGACCGATCACGGATGCATGTACGGCGCAGTGCATTTTTACAACACTATGACCTCCGCCGGGATCAAGCCAATTATCGGCATGGAAGCCTACTACACAACTGGAGAACGCACCGAGAGATCGCGCGAGTTCAAGACCCATCATCTTCTCTTGCTCGCAAAAGATCTCCAGGGATACAAAAATCTCATGGCCCTCACCTCGATCGCTCACCTCGAAGGTTTTTACTACAAGCCTCGCATTGACTGGGAAACCCTCACCAAGTACAAGGAAGGTCTGATCGCAACCTCAGGTTGTCCGCAGGGCGAGATCCCACAGCTCTTGATCAAAGGCCGGCTTGACGAGGCCGAGCTCAGACTCAAGGATTATCTTGAGCTCTTTGGCGACGACTACTACCTCGAGCTTCAGCGTCACGATGGCCTTGAGGACATGCTAAAGCCCCTAAACGAAGAACTGCTCAAGCTTTCGCGCAAATTTGGCGTGCCTATAATTGCGACAAACGACGTCCACTACGTACGGGCAGATGACGCGAGAGCCCAGGATGCTCTCCTGGCTATCCAGACTAGATCCACTCTCAAAGACAAAAATCGCTTTTCGATGATCGACTCGCCAACTTATTACCTCAAGTCCCAGGCAGAGATGAGTGACCTCTTTACCGATCTTCCCGAGGCCATCAAAAATACCCGCAAAATCGTCGACAAAGTAGATCTCAAGATTCCAATCGGCAAAATGATTTATCCCCAGTTCCCCGTTCCCGAGGGCATGACTCCCGAGTCTTTTCTCAAAAAACTGGTCTACGACAAAGTCGAGTCTCGCTATCCGAGCGCTGGTCCAGAAATCATGGAGCGAGTCGATTACGAGCTCGAGGTCATTTGTAGCAAAGGCTACGCCTCATACTTTTTGATTACTCAAGACTTTATCAACTGGGCCAAGAGCGAGGGGATCCGGATTGGCCCAGGTCGTGGCTCCGCTGCCGGAGCCATCGTCTCCTATATTCTGAGAATTACCTCGGTCGACCCATTGGCACACGGTTTGCAGTTTGAGCGATTTATGAATCCTCAGCGCCCCAGTCCTCCCGATATTGACGTCGATATTGCGGACGTCAGTCGTGACCGCGTCATCGAATACGTGACGCAAAAATACGGCGACGACAAAGTGGCGCAGGTCATAACATTTGGAACAATGGAGGCCCGTGCTGCAATTCGCGACATCGGCCGGGTTCTTGGTATGCCCTACTCCGAACCAGACATTGCCGCCAAGCTTATTCCCTTCGGGAGTAGTATTGCTGACGCTCTCAAGAGCGTGAGTGAGCTCCGCGAACTCTATCAAAATCCCAAGTACAAGGATCTCCTAGATCTTGCTCAGCGTGTCGAGGGAGTCGCGCGGCATTCTAGCACTCACGCCGCCGCCGTCATCATCGCCGACGCCCCCCTCATCAACTATGCGCCTCTTCAAAAAGACTCCAAAGAGGGCAAGATCACGACTCAGTATGACATGTACGCGCTTGACTTAAACGTCAATCCCGACGCGATCGGGCTTCTCAAAATGGATTTTCTTGGGCTCAGAAACCTTACCATTCTCCAGAATGCGATTAAATTGGTTATGAGTACTAGGAACATCCGGGTCGATCTCTCGAGCCTCCCGCTCGACGACAAACTAGTTTTTGAGATGCTCTCGCGGGGGGAGACAACAGGCGTTTTTCAGATGGAGTCGCCAGGCATGAGAAGGCTCGCCAAGCAGCTAAAGCCCGATGTCTTCGGAGATATCGTCGCTTTGATCGCACTATATCGTCCAGGCCCTATGGCGCTCATTCCGGAATTCGTTAAAGGCAAGCTCGAGCCAGAGAGCGTCAAGTACCTTCACCCTGATCTCAAAGCAATTCTTGCTGAGACCTACGGCATCGCGGTCTACCAAGAGCAGGTCTTAAAGATTGCCAATGTCATGGCCGGAT
>CAZDRB010000050.1:0-3928 GCA_964507925.1 uncultured Pseudomonadales bacterium | reverse complement strand
TTATGTTATTTTGTCCATCGCTCTGCCGCCTATGAATGGGTCAGGGCAACAGGCTCTAGATTATATCGCTCACGCATTGGCGGGGGGCTGGTCATCAATACTGCTGACAAAATTACGGCATGACTCGAATTTGATTTATTGGATTAACTATAAAATTCGATTCCACTCTGACGCTACAACGTTTCACATAATTATTAAAACCAACGAGGCAAATCAACAGGTTGTTTCTCAGAGTGCAATCGAGATGTTGTCTAAAACTAGCCTGTACTCACGCGAGCTTCTTGATTTGATGAGGAACATTTCCGGTAGCTATGAAATGAGGCAAGCATTGAAGGGGATAAATCCGTACGAAAATCTAATAAAGGCGACGGAACTACTAACTGCTCAAGATGACATTGGAGCGTATTCATTTACAAAAATTCCAAGCAGCAGGTCTATCGATCATGTACTAAAAATGCTTAGAGATGTTGCTCAGATAATTAAATTATCCTAACAAGAGACTATCCAGCTTTGTGATATATTTGATCTGTGAAACAAAAGAGTTTGATGGGTTTGTTTTTGACAGTGCTCTTGATCGCTGTTGGGTATTTGTTTTATGTGACGAGAATTTGCAAGATTGAGGTTGAGAGTGCGGCTAGCGGAGTCTCGATCCGCGTCAAAAATCCTATCCTCTGGCAGGGATATGTAAACAAGGTGGGCAAGTGCGAGGGGGGTAGGCTACTCATCTACCCACTCAAGCCAAATGATACCACTCCACCTGTGCCTGCAGTTCTCACGAAGATTGTCATATCTACTGGCGATTATCCATATAAATCAGTTGATCAGAATAAAAAAGTCGTCTTTAGTTGGCACACACTAGTTGAGAACGAAGTTGCGGTCGGGGCGATATCCCTGAAAAATGGCGAGAAACTCGAGAAAGATGAGATCGAAAAGCTCGGACACAAGGCCGTGAGGCAGGTTGTGCGGAGCATGCTCCAGCCTGTTGTGGAGCGGATAGATGGTGACGAGGAGCAGGGGACAGCTTGGTTTAATTCGCTCTCGAGAATGGGGCTCGAGATAAAGTATGATTAAACTTGACACGATAGCCTATAATGGTGGTATATTTGAGTGGTGAAAGATATGAGTAGAAGTGAGTTGCAACCAACAGTCTTTCCTTACAGTGAGGTCAAGGTTTCGGGAGCTGCAAAGGGCGCCATGGAAGTTGGTAAAGGATCGTACGGAGTAGCGGAAGCGAGTAACCTAGATCTTTTACGAGCCTTTGGATTAGATCAGGGAGTGCCAGTTGAGGTGTTTAGCTTTGGACGTGATTTTTTCACCGGCAGTGTTCCAGATATTCTTAAAGGTGGAGTTTCGGTATTCAAGCAAGGTGGTCGCAGCGTTGTGGTTCCAGGAAGTGTGCAAATGGATTCCGAGAGTAAAGCGATGTCGAGCCTGGACAGCGTAGTTGCAGAAGTGGCCAAGAACGGGCGAGCTAGGATTGCAGTTCCAGAGATCTCAGGTTTAGATCTAGAAAAAGTAAAAAGTGGCTATCTTCCAGAGTATGAGCAAAAAGTTTTGCGAAGTCCAGAAGCAGCGGAGCTACTAAAGACCGCAGGAGCTTTGGTCTTTGACTCAGGCGAAGAAGCCATGAATCGATATAAAAATGCTCGTGAGAAATATCGAGCATTGGCGAGTGAAACTAAGCGTAAATTTGTAGATTCTTGGCGTGGGGTGGTTGATGGCAGTGGAACGAAGCGATTGCCTGGATCTCAAGCTCTCGCCGGTGTTGCTGCTGGTATGGCGGCAGTGGTTCCAGCAGCAGAAGCAGCGCCCGCGATAGTTGCTGCGGCGCCTGATTTGGCTGAGAAGCTCGATAATTGGAGAAGTGATGTTTCTGAGAATCTAGCTGAATTTGGAAATGGCAACTACATCACAATTCCTAACTTACTTGGAACGATCGGCGCCGTAAGGCTAGACACTGCTCAGGCGAATGGTTCTAAGGCTATGACCGAGACGATGAC
This sequence comes from uncultured Pseudomonadales bacterium, assembly GCA_964507925.1. GTDB lineage: Bacteria > Patescibacteriota > Microgenomatia > UBA1400 > UBA12108 > CAZDRB01. The sequence goes on along the minus strand of CAZDRB010000050.1, from coordinate 1,928 downwards.
AGGGGTTAAGAGGATGACTGAAGGCGAGTTTCGACCAGAATTGTTGCCGACCGCGACCCCAGAAATTCCTGACAATACGCCGTTTGATCCTCCAGAATATAGTGGTGCTGGCGGGGGAGAGTTTACGGATCCGTCGATTGCTGAGGCTGCCGCAAATGCCAGGGCGCTGTTTATTTATGGAGCGCATGGTCCAGACACGTTTGCGACTGATGCCGAGTTTTTAGCAGAAATGGACGCTTATGCGAGAGCGCAGGGATTTTCGATTACCCAAGTCGAGAGTCCAGAGGGTGGAGTTGCAACCACGATGGTGAGGACGCTACCAGATGGTGGCAAGGAGTTTGCATACTATCGTACCAGTGGGGGCGCTGTTGCAAATGTTCAAATTGACCTAAAAGTGAATGAAAGTGATTATTTGACGTGGGGTGAGCTTCCAGATGGGGCAACTCAACTTGCTGTTCAGTTTAGAGATGGTAGGCCGTATTACTACGCGCTAGACGTGAGTGGAAAGCCAATATCAGTGCTACATCCAGAGATAAGTGCTACTGATAGACTAGTGTGGGTACCGATAGAGAGCACGTCGACGATGACTGTGGAAGACATGTCTGCGATGAGCGTCGCCGAGCGGAAGACCATGTTCGCCGAGACTTTTGCTACCCTAACCCCAGAGCAGATCGCGGCTACAGTCGAGATCGAGCCGGGAGCCTACAAACTCGCAGGCGCGACGGTAGAACAGGATCGCTACTTTGACCTTGTGACTGGTCGCGAGTTTGCACGTTGGGAGTATCAAGCGCTTTATGATTTGAGCAGAGAAGATAAATCTAAGCTGCCAGAAGTGCTGTTTTTCAATGGCGAGGTACTACGTTTTGAGATGGATACAGAGAGCAGTCTGGCTCTAGCACAGAGAGTGACTGTTGACGGCGTGACCTACAACGCAGAAGGTATTCCTGCATGGAAAAATGCCGAAGGGGAGATTGTGCTTGTGGAATGGGCGTATGTGCCAACCCGACCCGACGCGACCGAGCTGATGAGCGTTGCCCAAAGCGGGAGACTAATTGTCCTCCAGCCAGTTGGCACCGGCGGGAACTATGACTTTACCAATTACACAGCGTCAGAGGTAGAAGCGGATTTGCAGTACGCCGCGCTGAACGGCAAGAACCGCGACTTTATTGATGTGGTCAATGATCCGAATGGTGTCGTAATCTCGGTGATTGGCCTGCAAGACCATCTGCCCGAGAGCGAAAATGTGGCGGGGACGAGGGTATATTGGGAAGGTGTGGGTAACGTGCCGGTAATTCCTATTAAAAAACCACTAAACTCGGAAAAGTTCCAGATTTATTCTGCGGATAGGCGGGAGAATGTAGTTGTTTCAGCTATGATTTTTATTGAGCCAACAATCTTAGACTTAGTTAATTACCCTTCTTATTATGACAATAAAAGAGACGCAGAGATAATGCTTGTGAGACTATTCTCTGTCCCAATTGCTCGATCTGCTTTCATAGCGAACAGTGGGAATACTGATCCTCTTGAGGTAGCACAGAATGATGACGCTGTATCTAGTGAGATTTATAATGATGGAGTGATGTGGGTGGCTTTTGAACAATAAGTTGTAATGCGTTTGTATCTTCGGTAAACTTGGCTAGTGAAGCAATTGTTTAGCATTTTGTTGTTTTGGGTTGGGATTGTTTGGGGAAGTTATTTTGTTGTTACTCCAGTTGCATTTGCGCAATCATGTGGAGAAGCAATAATTGAGTGTGGCGAGCTAGATTGTCCAAATGGCAGAGATCCATTTACTGGAGAATGTATTGGTGGTTCAGATGAAATTTGCACTGGTGGGGCGGGAGTAACAGTCCCTATGGACTGTAATTATAGTGGCGGGGCCTGTCAGGCAAATGAGGACTATTGTCAAAGTACCTTTGGTATGTGTGCCT
>CAZDRB010000049.1:0-4007 GCA_964507925.1 uncultured Pseudomonadales bacterium | reverse complement strand
AATCTATGGAGGCACAAACACCGAACACGAAGTAAGCTTAATCTCTGCCAAAGGAGTCATCAAAAACCTAGATAACAAAAAATACGAGATCATTCGGATCAAAATCCCCAAAAAATTTTCCCACAACACAGTTAGCTCGATCTATAATCGAGCCAAAGATAGTGACGTGATCTTTCCTGTCTTACACGGTCCCTACGGCGAAGATGGCACTATCCAGGGCATGCTCGAGTTGATGCGCTTACCATATGTCGGCTGCAATGTCCTCTCATCAGCAATCTGCATGGACAAGGTGGTGCAAAAACAACTTACCGCCTCGGTTGGGATTCCGACCACGCCGTATAGGTGGTTTACAAAAAATCAGTGGGAAACCAAAGATTTTGACATTGTAGAGATTACCAAAGTGCTTGGTTATCCGATGTTTATTAAGCCCGCCAATCAGGGCAGTAGCGTCGGGGTAACAAAAGCCCATAACCAGGCAGAGCTATTAGACGGAATAAAAATTGCCCTCAGTCGAGATCTCAAAGTCATTATCGAAGCAGGAGTCAAAAATGCGCGCGAGATCGAGTGTTCTGTCCTTGGCAATGACCAACCTGAGGCCTCCGTCCTTGGAGAAATTATCCCCGGCAACGAATTCTACGACTACAATGCTAAGTATATTGACGACAATAGCGAGGCCGTGATCCCCGCCAAGCTCGACCACAATCTCTCCGACCAAATCCGCACCACAGCAATCTTAGCTTTCAAACTATTAAATTGCGCTGGTCTTGCCCGCGTTGATTTTCTCTTGAATGATGTTACAGGTGAATATTATCTCAATGAGCTCAACACTATGCCTGGCTTTACACCAATCAGTATGTACCCCAAGCTCTGGGAGGCTACTGGACTCTCGTACTCCAAGCTCTTAGACAAGCTCATCGAACTAGCCCTTGAGCGCAGTCAGGACAAATCCACTCTCAATAACTCACGCTGATCCGAATCTACCAACATCTGCTAACATTTGACAACATTAGCTAACATCTGCTAATAATTAATTATGATCTTTAATCAGACTTGCACTCTCACACCCAAAATCCAGTCACTACTTAATTCTCTCGACGGTCAAAAGATTGCCTTCTCGCTAATTCCTGTTAAACCAGAGATTACTCTCAATCTCCGTCGTCACTCGCTTCTCGGCTCCGCTCTCTACTCAGCTAGGATAGAGGGCAACCCGCTAACTCTCAGCGATCTAGACACGAGCACTTCAGATCTTCACCAACTCGAAGTCCAAAACTTACTTTCTGCATACACCTGGCTCTACAATCAATCAGCCAATTTAGCACCATCTATCGAAATGATCAAATCGCTGCACCAAAAATCGCTCTTCAACCTCAGAAATGACGCCGGACATTTCCGTACAGAACAATCAGCGATCTTTAACTCAGCTGGTATAGCAGTCTATCTCACACCGCCCCCTCAAGAAATTGTAGTACTGCTTGAAACATGGCTAAATCTTATCAAAGCCAATTCCAACCACCCACTAATTCACGCAGTTATTTCCCACTATCAGTTCGAGAAAATTCATCCGTTTCTTGACGGGAATGGCAGAGTAGGTCGGCTACTCCTTGCTCAGCTACTTCGCAATACTGACCATGATTTTTCCGGCTTATTGACTCTGGACGAAGCCATCGAGCAAACTAGAGATGAATACTATAGTTATCTCCAAAACGAAAAAAGTGACTTAACTCAATATGTCGAATACTTCCTCAACCTCATCTCAAAAAAAGCCTCGGTTCTCCTAAACAAAATTTCACAACCCGAAAAATCACAAGACTTAACTACTTTGCTCCCGCGCCGTCAAGAACTGCTCAATATCATCAGGGATCATCAGACAGTTAGCTTTGATTTTCTCCACCGACGCTTTGTGGCGATCCCTCCAAGCACTCTCCGCTATGATCTTCTAAACTTGCAAAAGAGAGGATACATCAAAAAACTCGGAGTAACCAATGGAGCACTCTATTCTGCTTTACCGACCGAGTGATACTTTTCGTGCACATTCTTGAGCTGGGGGTTGATCACCTGGCCTAGACTAAAAAACAAGATGACGTGCCATTTCATTATTTACTGGGCATATTTCCTGCATAACCCAGTTCGCAGGATAGGGGATTGTCCGTATCTGCTCATTTCCAAGATCAATTATAAAAATGCTAGCTCTTCTAGAGTCGATAGCCACCAACAAATCATCATTGAGAGGAATCACCTGTTGTAACCACTCATTCGAAGATCCTCGAATTCCATCTACAGGCAAATCTTGAAAAGAGATTTCCTTTTCTGGCTTGAGAGAAGAGTCTAATATCAAGCATGATCCCTTTCCAGTATTAGTAAGCACAAACCCTGATTTAAATCGTCTAATTCCATGTGGGTGAGACAAGTTATTCAAAACTGAGATACATTCTCCGCTATTTAAGTTAATTTTCACCAATCCACCATGGAACATGGTTGCCAAGATATGCTCATCATCAAAATAAATTGCGCTATTCGGAAAAGCCGTCCGATCACCAGGTGGCAAGCCCAGCCCTCCTTTATATTGTTCAGGACTAGACACAACTATCGTTTTAGTTGCATCCAGACCGGGAACAGAATGTGTCACTACCTTTTTCTTACTACTAACTGTGATATTTAATCCATTGTTCCAAGCGATCCACTCGCGAACTACTTCTTGTGTGTCTATATTAATCTCCATGATTCTATCAAAACCGGATGATGTGATCAGTAATTTTCTTTGATCAGGAGAAAGTGCCACAGAGTGAATAAATGCAAACCAAGGATTAGCAATGCGCGTTTCCAATTCATTCAACGCCTCTATTCTACGCACTTCATCTACTGACCCCACAAAAAGATCTTTTTCGGTTGCACACATGCCGCGAGGATCAGGCAAATGCTTCACAAAAGAGGCCTTCTCAAGTGTAAGACTATCTAGATCTGATAAATCAGATAGCAAAATAACAGCTCCGTGCGCAATCGATCTCTTGTTCGTACTCCCAGATTTGCCAATACTGATTTGGGATTTTCGTCTCTCAATTCTCTCTTGTCGATTAAATCCTTTTAACTGAAACATCATCGGAAGCTTATTGCCCAAGGTTTCTAATTCTTTAAATTCAGTCAAATTAATCTGATCAATTCCAAGTCTCTTTTCCTCACGACCTAGGTCTTTCATTTTTCTTTCCCCACCGAGTGATACTTTTCGTGCACATTCTTGAGCTGAGGATTAGTCACGTGAGTATAGATCTGAGTTGTTGCGATGTTCTTGTGTCCGAGCATCTCCTGCACCTCGCGTAGACCCGCTCCGTGGCTGATGAGGTCAGTCGCGAATGAGTGCCGCATCACGTGCGGAGTAATCGAGTATGGTAGACTTGCGAGCCGCCCGTACTTACTAATTATTCTCTGGACGCTCCTGGTTGTCAGGCGGAGTTTTTCTCCCGCCTTCGGGTCATCAATTGCCGGCTTTTCTCCTGAGTGGCGGATAAATACGGGAGGATAATGATCATCACGCTCCCTGAGGTAGCGCTCGATCCACTGGGCCGCCCGGTCAGAGAGAAACACGACCCGCACTCGTCTCCCTTTGCCCATCACTCCAAACTCCCTGGACTCAAGATTGATCGTGGTTTTGTTCAAGGATACAAGTTCCGACACCCGGAGACCGGTCGAGAACAATACCTCCATAATCACACGGTCTCGTAGTCCCTGGATACTCGAGGTATCACACGACTCAATCATTTTCTCAACAGCCGTGTAATCCAAAAACTTAATCGAGTGTTCCTTGCCTTTCGGGAGTTCGAGGCGCTCAGGCGAGACAACCTCGTAGTCTTGCCGGAGCAAGTACCGGAGCATAGAGCGAAGCGCAATGACGTAATATCCCTGAGTCACCGGCGAGAGGTAGCGACCCTTATCATCTTTGTACTGCGCTAGATACACTCGATATGTCTTGAGCATTCTCGAGGTAACCTCAGATAATTCCACATCAGGATAAT
>CAZDRB010000048.1:0-4012 GCA_964507925.1 uncultured Pseudomonadales bacterium | reverse complement strand
CTCCAAATACTCAAGCACTTCTCGTCCCCATCCCCAGCTCCGCCCAGTCGCCGCCGAGAAAAAGTATCTATCTTTCAGTGAGTTTATGGCTTGGACGAGCCTCTTGCTCGGCAACATTTCGTGAGGGGAGTCAACCGCCGTCCCGTCCAGATCAAATATGATTACCCCTTTTTTCATTAGAGAATTATAGCTCACTCCCTAGTCAATCTGCTTACTCTTTCCTTTGTCTGGCAACTTCTCAAATGAATATTCCCTAAACCCGGCCTCGCTCGGACATCCCTGGGAGTACCGCACTAGCTTGTTTTTGGTATCAAAAACCATTGCGGAATAGGTATAGACCTCGGCTTCCGCGGGAGTCGAGCAGATCGCCTGGCCTTTTTCGCAGTTTTTCCTGTCTTTTAAGAGACTTTCGCAGTCCGCAAGACTCGAGATGTTTACCACAAGCTCCTCTGCTCTTGCCTGGTGAGCCTTAGACCACGGTTCAAACTCAGGGTCGTTGTCAAAATTAAGATTTTTGTCCGGGAGATGCAAAAAATGATTTGTCTTGACCGCTTGATCTTTGATCTCCTCAACATAGTACTCCTTGGCCGTTGCCTCGATCCCAAAACACTTGTCTGGATCAGCAACAAACATGTTTCCGCCGATTTTGGGGTTAAAGGCTCGAATAATCTCGACTGCCTCCTGTGCATCTTTGGCGTCCAGTATTAGCCTGATATACGGCTTACGGATATAGCTAATCTGGTTTTCGCTCGTTCTTACAAAAGTCGAGATAAAAGCAACTCCCTGTTCATTGATCCCTCCATAGTAGCCATCTTCGTAGGGGACCGGGTTCTGGATAATCAATTTACGAAGTTTATCTGCCGGGGAATCGAATAAGGCAATCTCGTCCTCATATCTCATCCACGACACTGGGTCGCGCGTTTTCATAAGATACCATGTCTTGTTAACTCGTTTTGCCGCTTGTGTACACATAGCATTTTCCTCCTAATTGTGCTGATCCTACTCCTCTGTTATACTTAGTGTCAAAAGTGACGATCATTTCCGTCACTGACTATCAACCACAAACCATGAACTACTCAAAGCGCACCCAGCAAGTTCTCGAGCAGTTTGGGCTCTCGGAAAACGAGGCCAAGGTCTATCAATCCGCGCTCAAACTGGGGGAAACTTCTCCCTTTAAGATCGCCAAATCAACTGGGATTGCGCGCACCACCGTCTATGCAGTCTTGACAGACCTCGCTCTCAAAGGCCTGGTAGAGCTCGAGAGCTCAACCGGCCTCATGAAGCAACAAACCAAGGTTAGAGCCAAAAATCCTAGCACTCTGCGAGAGATCCTTTGGGCCAAGCGAGCGAGCCTGGTCAAGCAAGAGGTCGACATCGTCGAGATCCTTCCATTCCTCAAAAAAGAGTATCTCAAAGACGCAACCAATGCCGACTTTCAGTTTTTTCCTGGCATGGAGGGGGCCAATCACGTTATGTTCGAGGTCGGCGATGTCAATCAGGATACTTACATCTTTGACTATCTCATTCCCATGGACGCAACTGGGAGCCGCGAAATGAACCAGGGAATTGACCAGGCAATAAAGTCTTGGTCAAAGGGTAGGGGGACAGAGTACAACCTCGTTTCCCTCACTCCGTGGTCCAAACACGCCTTGTCTTATCAGGTCGAGCGTAACCCAGGATATCTCGATCGCGTCGAGCATCGCCATCTCCCATTCGAGCTTACTGGTCTCTCAGTTATGATCAAGATTAAAGGGGAGCGAGTCTCAATTATCTCGGTCAAGGGCGACGAGGTCTGGGGTTTCAAAATCCGCTCTCAAAATTTATCCTCAACTCTCATCTCTATCCACCAAGCTCTCTGGAAGCTAGCAACCCCAATCACCAAAGAAATTATTGCCTCTTGGGGGCCAAACGAGTATCGCCAGGCAGAAAAATCCAAATAACTAATTTTTTGTATAATCATTTTATGAAGGTCTCCACTAAAAAATATCGCGCCCAACTCGAGGCTGCCTATACCCTCCTTGAAGAGGATACAACCTCTCTCGCCAAGTTCGAAAAAATCAAAACCCTCGTCAGTGGGGTGAGTCCAGCGCTCGATGCCAAGCTCAGCGCCGTTTCCAAAGCGCTCGCCCACCTCAAAGCCATCCAAAATCTCGATGTCATCCACTTTGGCACCAGAGCGCTATCCGAAAAAACTCCCGAGGCAAAAAAACGCAAAAAAGCCCTCATTCTCTTTATTTCTACCTGGAAATCACTAAGGAGCGAGGTGGCCCGGGTGAGGGGATATTCCCCAACTGCCGGATCAGCTGTCAAAACCGCAACCTTCGCCAAAGGGCCGTTTGGTTTAATCACTCTCGCTGCAGTTGCAATCGTCGGAGTCGGAATATTTCTCAAAAATTCTACCTCCGACCTGACTATCGAGAACGTTAACTGCTCGCCGATGATTGTGCCAGAGATACCACTCGAGATCCCGGGTCTCAAACTCCCCAAGAGCCCGATTTTCCCCGGCAAGCCAGTTACTGCAACCCTGCCAGCGCTCTCTGTAGAAATTAATGTCACGGGCTCACTTCTCACCGCAACCGCGCTCGGCCAGACCGGTAGCTACGCGCTCCCTGCAAATACCAAGGACGTCCGCTTTGACAATCTCTCCCTAATCGGCAAAACCACGACTCTCAAACTGACAAGCGCAAGTCCCCACACCTTCATCATCGAGTGTAACTAAATAGTTTCGGGTTTACCCTCCGTAGCCTTGGCGAAGGAGGGCCATTCCGCGCTGATCAACATCCCGCTCTCAGGATTTAGTTCTTTCCAGATCGCCTCGGTCACAAACGGCATAAAGGGATGGAGGAGCTTGAGCCCAGTCACAAGCACTTCTCGAAGGACCGCAAGCGCAACTTCTTGATCACTCCTGTTCTTAATGCTTTCGAGATAAGTGTTTGCGACCTCGTCCCACATAAAGTGGTAGATCGTCTCACCCGCTTCCGCAAAGCGGAACTTAGCAATCAGCTCATCTGTCTTTTTAATTGTCTCATTTAATTTTTTAAGAATTTCCGTATCCGATTTTTGCAATCCTTTGCCGTGCCTTTCCGAAGCCTTGTGCGAAGGAGGGTTTGTAAATTGTAAATTGGAATTTGGAATTTCCGCTTTTTCCATCATCATCAGCAAAAAGCGACTCATATTCCACAACTTGTTCCCAAAATTCCGGTATCCCACAATCTTGTCTTTGGGAAAAGCAAAGTCCTTACCCGTTGCCGTCCCCGCAACAAGCCCCATTCTGAGGGCATCCGCGCCGTACTGCTTCAGATATTCGTCTGGACTAATTACATTTCCGAGCGACTTGCTCATCTTTCGCCCGTCTTGGGCGCGGACCATACCATGGAGGTAGACATATTCAAATGGTGGCTTGCCGGTCAAATAAATTCCAAACATAATCATCCGCGATACCCAAAAGCGAATTATCTCCCACCCAGTCTCAAGTACCGAGGTTGGATAAAAATGGGCAAAGTCCTCTCCGTCCGGATATTTGGTCGTCACGAGTGGCCAGTGACCAGACGAAAACCACGTGTCAAAAGTATCTGTTTCTTGCAGATATCCCGGACCAGGAGATTCGACACTGACGACACTTTCTGATCCCGAAGGAGCAATTAGTGTCTGCAGCCCATCCCTAATTTCTTCAAACGCATATGTTTTGAGTAGCTCTCCCACTTTTCCCGCTACCACCTGTTTTTCTTTATTCAAAAAGGTTATCTGAATATTCTGATCCTCCGAAACCTTATGCCACACAGGTATCCGGATGCCCCACACCACTTGTCTACTGATTGGCCAGTCGCGCATCTCCTCCATCCACTTGGTATAAGTGATCTCGCGCCACTTGGGGAAAATCTTAACCTTGCCGCTCTTTACAGCTTCTAAAGCTGGTTTTTTGAGCGTCTCAACTTTTACAAACCAGTTAGGTAGTACCATGGGCTCGATCTCGTGTCCGCCCTTGTAGCAAATAGTTACGCTGTGCTCATAC
>CAZDRB010000047.1:0-4061 GCA_964507925.1 uncultured Pseudomonadales bacterium | reverse complement strand
TCCCAAAACAAAACAGTCATCAAGCACATTCGCCGCTCTCCCTACCAATCACTCGCGGCAATATTCATGACTGTCTTGACCTTCTTTATCGTCTCGATCTTTACCCTTGTAGTGCTTGGTGCCCACAGCATGCTCACTTATTTTGAGTCCAGGCCCCAGGTAACGGCATTTTTTAAGGACGAAGTAACCGAGACCGACGTAAACAAACTCAGGGACAATATCGGACGGGAGGTCACAGTCGAGGAAATGCGCTTTATCTCCAAAGACGACGCACTCGAGATCTATCGCTCTCAAAACCAGGATAACCCGCTCCTTCTGGAGATGGTAACAGCCGACATTCTTCCCGCTTCACTCGAGGTATCCGCCAAAAATGTTAAAGATCTAGAGGCGATTGCGAGCATCATGAGTCAAGATGTCTCAGTCGAAGAAGTCGTCTATCAAAAGGATGTCATCGATACCCTCAAAAAATGGGTCGGGGGAATTAGGATTTCAGGCATCGTCCTCTCGACTCTCTTGATTCTCGCTTCCTTAACCACGATCGTGGTCATCCTGGGCCTCAAGTTTACGGTCAGAAAAGGCGAGATTGTCACCCTCTCCCTCCTCGGAGCCACTCCTTGGTATATTCGCGCTCCATTCTTGACTGAGGGCGTGATCTACGGTGTCTCAGGCGCGGTCATTGGCTGGGGGATGAGTTATCTTTGTCTACTCTACTTGACCCCAAACATCGTGTCCTTTTTACAAGGAATTGCGATCCTACCTGTACCCATCTGGGTTATGCTTGCAATCCTCGGAGGCGAGATTGTCCTAGCTTCCCTCATTGGAGCGCTTGCTAGCTTGATTGCGACCCGGCGATATGGTCGATGAAAAAATTATTTTTCCCAGTTCTCATACTCTATACCCTATACTCTCTACTCAATACCGCGCCTACCGCGCAAGCCGCCGTATGTGGCGAAAATGTCCCCACAGAAGAAGGGCCTCTGAGAGACTATATCTCAGATTGCAACGCCAAACTGGGCGAGCTATCTGGGCAAAAGCAAACCCTCGCCTCGGCAATAGACTATCTCAATACAGAGATCAAGCTGACTCAGGCAAAAATTACCTCGACCGGTAACGAGCTCGATAAGCTAAATAGCGAGATCGAGGACCTAGAGGGCAAGATCGAGAGCATTGATTACTCCCTCGATGACATTACCAAGCTCTTTATCTCCCGCGTCCGCGAAACCTACATGCGCCCCAGTCGGTACGATAGCTCGATTATTGCCCAGAGTTCTGGGCTCACCGACCTTTTGAGGAATATTGAGTACGCCAAAAAAATCCGCGACCACGACCGCACTATCTTAATTTCTCTCGAAAAGTCTAGGCTCGACGTGAGCGCGCAAAAAGAGCTCAAAGAAGTCAAGCAAAAAGAGGTCGAGTCGCTCAAGAAAAAGCTCGACAATGAAAAAGCCGCACTCAATACCCAGATTGCTTCAAAAAACAAACTGCTGGCAGACACGAGAAATGACGAGGCTAGATACCAATCTCTTTTATCAGCCGCCCAGTCTCAACTTGCGGCGTTTCGCCGATTTGCAATCAATCAGGGTGGAGCGAGTATCCTCTCTGGTCAGACAAAGTGTAACGACTGGGGTTGTTACTATAATCAGCGCGATGGAGAATGGGGTAATTTTGGGATAGGCTTATCAAGTAGTTCAATGGCAGAGTATGGGTGTCTAGTAACCAGTATGGCGATGATTGCCTCTTACTATGACAAATCTTTAACTCCTGGAGATATCGCCAAAAGTAGCGCTCCTTTTTGGGGGAATACAGCCTACATGAACCAGGGAACGTGGTCAGTAAACGGTGTCACTATGACCAGAACCAGACTGGGATCGTCACTAGCCAAACTTGATGAAGAACTTGCAGCCGGTAGACCAGCGATAGTAGGTATTTATGGAGGTCCCGATCACTTTCTGGTTATCAAAGCCAAAGATGGTGACGACTATATTATGCACGACCCATTCCCAGCAGGAGGTTCGGATATCAAGTTTACGAGCAAATACCCCTTGTCTGCAATCTCCGCAGTCGACCGCGTAACTGTAAACTAGCGGTTACTTGACTTCACATACACAAGTAGTATTGTTATCTTATGCCCAAGCGCAAAAAGTCGTTAATCAAACCTAAGCTCAAGCCAAAACTCAAATCTCGCTTTAATCTCAAAATTCTCCTTCTTAGTTTCCTCGCTGCCACACTTCTCGTCGGAGGTTATTTTTACAGCATCATGGAAAAAGCCGAGATCAACATGATTTCTGAAAGTAAATTAGAAACCTTGAATAGAAGAGACGAGCAAAACAATACGCTCAAAACTACGACCAAATCTATTAAACCAACAACTTGCACTTCAGTTGTGAGAACAATTGCTTTTTCTGGTAGCTGTGAGACCGATGGATTTTCGGCAGTATCATATTCTTGTGGCACCAAATCCAAAACATATAGACAAGGATCCTCTAGTTCCTGCAAAACGGTCTCCATGTGGTTTGATTACGTAAAGAGCCACTGTCAATCACTATGTCCAGAAGCTGTAGAGACACCGCCACCTTCACCCTGGCCAACTCCATCTGCTTCTAGTATTCCCACTTCCTCACCTGTCCCATCCCCACTTCCTTCCTCATTTTAGCCCTAAAGCTACAATAAATTTTTTTGCTACACTGTTTCCAATGCTCAGATTATGGGTATTTCTGACTATTTTATTTAGTGCAGTTACTCCAGCGCTCGCGGCCGTCTGGATCAACGAAATATCCCCGTCCACCAATCCCGAATGGGTCGAGCTCTACAATGACGGGTCGGATCCAGTCGATCTCACAAACTGGCGCCTCGAAGATGCAAATTCCTCCAAAACCGACGACCTCACGCTCTCTGGTACGATCGGTCCGGGAGCATATCTAGTGTTTAATCGTGGCGACGGTTGGCTCAACAATAGTGGCGACACGGTCTATCTAATAAATAGTGCAAGCCCCTCAGCGATTGTTGATCAATACGCCTATAGCTCGGTCACTAGTGACAAAGTAGTCGCCAGAAGTCCAGATGGCAGCGAAAACTGGGTTACTACAACAAGTAGCGAGGGTAGCGCGAACCCCGCTCCCACTCCTACCCCCACTCCTACGCCTAGCCCGACCCCAGCGCCAACACCCACACCCAGTCCAAGTCCAGTCCCAACACTTGCCCCGTCACCAACACCCAAGCCATCGGTCAAGCCATCTCCTAGTCCAACTGACGAGGCAACAGTTGCCGGAGCTATGATCGAGATAAATCTTGCGGGATATGGGACCTCTCCCGCTCCAATCGCCACTCCCTCAGAAAAACCCAGGCTAAACAAATCCAGAGCCAAAACAGCACTCATTCTGGGTTCCGGCTTAATCATGATTTCTGCGTCTGGATACCTGGGATACAGAAAATACAAAAAGAAAAACTCTAACTCGCTGATATAATTACTAGGTGAAAAAATATCTCTCCCTCCTCATTTCGTTCGCGTGGGCATATCTCATCTGGACTTTGACCACGACCGCGCAGATCGTGATCACCGAGGATACGCTATTTCACGCAGTCCTCATGATGGGTGCGCATTTTATTTTTTTTGGGATCTTGGGAGCTCTCCTCCACCTAACACTTTCCTTTAATCTCTCACTCATTACTACCTCGCTCTACGGGGCCTTGATCGAGTATGTGCAACTCTTAGTTCCTGGTAGAACTGGTGACGCTTTTGACTGGGCGCTCGACACCATCGGAGCTTTAGTATTTATCATGATCATGAGAAAATATACCAAATGAAATTCTTGATTACAGGTGGCGCTGGCTACATTGGTTCAATTACCGCCAAAGAGCTAGAGAAACTTGGTCACGAGGTCGCGGTCTTTGATCATTTTGTCTCCCATACTCCGGACAAACTAGGTAATACACCCTATATCAAGGGCGATCTCCTCGATCCTTCGTCCCTCGACTCAGCACTCTCAAGCTTTGTGCCCGACGTAGTCATGCACTTTGCCGCCTATATCCAAATGGGAGAATCAGTCAAAAACCCAGATAAG
>CAZDRB010000046.1:0-4110 GCA_964507925.1 uncultured Pseudomonadales bacterium | reverse complement strand
GCTTGTCTTTGACCGACTCAACCGACTTATCTTTGCAACTGGGGGATTTGCCTTGTTTGTTGCTGGGCTCTTTTTTTCTCACCTCAAAAAGAATACCTCACTCTTTTTTGTCTGGGCGCTCTCGGTTTTTCTCTACATGACCGTATTCGCCAAAGGGAACGTCAATCACGACTACTATCAGCTCCCAATTGTTGCCCCAGGAGTTGTCTTGATCTCGATTGCTACCTCAAATCTTCTCAAACTTTCCAAAACAAATCTTCAAAAAATCTTGAGCCTTGGCATGATCGGGGGTCTCCTCGTTCTCTCGCTCGCACTAGGTTGGTACGAAGTGAGGGGATTCTTTAACATCAATAATCCCGCAATCGTCGAGGCAGGCAAAAGAGTCGACGAGCTCACGCCAGAGAGCGCGCTCGTAATTGCCCCGTATCAGGGTGATCCAACATTCCTCTATCAAACCAACCGTCACGGCTGGCCAGTCGGCGGTGACGCCGAAAAAAGAATGGCAGATGGGGCAACCTACTACGTCACAACCAGCAAAGAGGACGAGTTTGCCAGACTCAAAGAGACTTATACGTTAGTTGAGGAAACAGATACCTACGCAATCATCAAACTAGAAAAACCTGTGGTGGGCGGAGTCAAGCGATGAAGGTTCTCATGCTCACGCCGTACCTCCCGTACCCTCTGGTTTCTGGGGGACAGATCCGCACCTATAATCTCCTCAAGCACCTTTCCAAAAATCACGAGATCACGCTATTCGCGCTCATCAAAGACGAAGGGGAAAGAAAACACCTCAAAGAACTTCAAAAATACTGTCAGAAAATCACGCTCTTCAAACGCACCAAAAACCCCTTTGTCCTGAGAAACATTCTCCTAGCTGGATTTTCTCCATACCCGTTTGTCGTGACCAGAAATCTTCCGCTTGGCATGAAAAAGGCAGTGCAGGACGAGCTCTCCCGCGAGAGCTATGACCTAATCCATGCGGAGACTTTTTACATGATGCCCAATATCCCCCAAACCAAGATTCCGATCATCTTGGCAGAGCAAACTATCGAGTACTTGGGTTACCAGGATTACACAAAAAAAGCGAACCCACTCCTCCGCCCTATCCTGAGCCTGGACGTTGCCAAGATCAAGTACTGGGAGCGCTCATTTTGGAAAAAGGCCGACAAACTGATCACGATGTCCGAGGAAGACAAAAATTTTATTCAACAAGAACTAGGAAAAAAACTTAACATCAACGTGGTCGCAAACGGCGTGGATCTCGATTTTTTCTCCAAAGTCAAAAAAAAACTCCCTCAAGATCCGACTGTTCTTTTTGTCGGCACCTTCAAGTGGCTCCCCAATATCGAGGCGGTCGACGAGATCGTGGGTAAAATCTGGCCACTAATCAAGGCCAAGCTCCCCTCAGCCAAGCTCAAGATCGTTGGTTTTTCTCCGACGGAAAAGATCAAAAACTATGCCTCTGACCCCTCGATCGAGGTTCTCGGAGGGATAGACGATATTAGGGACGCCTTTGCCACCGCCCACGTCCTCTTGGCTCCAATTCGGAGCGGGAAGGGGACAAGATATAAAGTTCTCGAGGCCATGATCACGAGGACTCCAGTGGTTGCAACCACGCTCGCCGCCGAAGGACTTGAGCTAAAAAACGGCAAGGAAGTACTTATTGCCGATACCCCTGCTAGTTTGGCCGAGGCCACGCTCAAACTCCTAAGTAGCCCGTCCTTGCAGCAAAAATTAAGCCTAGCCGGAGAAAAAATCGTCAGAAACGGCTATAGTTGGGATATAATTGCCGGGCATCTAGACCAAGTTTACAAGGAGTTTAATAGTGAAAAATAAAACGCCACAAGTCTCGATCATTATCTTGAACTATAATGCCGAGAAATTCTTGCGAGACACGCTTGCCTCGGTCCGCATGCAAAAGGGAATTAATCTCGAAACTATCGTGGTCGACAATAACTCAAGCGATAACTCCAAAAAAATGGTTAAGACCGAGTTCCCCGAGGTCACCTGGGTTCAGCGCAACACCTCTGAGGGGTTTTCTGCTGGCAACAACGCCGGCTTGCCTTTCGCCAAGGGGGAAACGATCCTCTTTCTTAATCCAGACGCAAGTTTTACCAAGTCTAGCGACCTCAAGCATTGCTACGACAAGCTCATGAGCGACAGCGCAATCGGAGCCCTGACCGCAAGAGTTGATCTCGTGATCACAAAAGGTATAGACGTGACTTGTCACCGTGGCTTCCCAACTCCCTGGGCCGCACTTACCCATTTCTCGGGTCTATCTCGACTTTTCCCGCGTCTCCCGCTTTTCAACGAATACACCAAAAACTATCTCGACTACAACACCGAGCACGAGATTGACTCGGTTGGCGGCATGTTCATGCTCATGAGGCGCTCAGTTGGAGAACAGGTTGGTTGGTGGGACGAGGACTATCCCCTGTACGGCGAGGACATCGATTTTTGCTACCGCCTCAAACAAGCAGGTTATTACAATCTCTACTACCCCAAAGTCAAAGTTCTCCATTACAAAGGAGTCTCAACTGGGATGAGCAAGCAAAGTCAGGTCGTCTCAACTGCCAAAAAGGCGACAACTCGCCGGGTCAAGGGCTGGTCTATTCAGGCCATGGAGATTTTTTACCAAAAGCACTACGCCAAGAAATATCCTTTCTTTATCAACTGGCTCGTCTATCTCGGTATCAAGGCTCTCAAGTTCCGGCGCGTGACCTTGGCCTAGGTTTTTCCGCTATAATCTCCTCATGAAGATCGCAATCGATGCCAGATTTTACGGTAGCGGCCATACAGGTCTCGGCAGATATACGACCAACGTCCTCAAATACCTCCCCAATTACCTTCAGGGTCAGACCTTGAAGGTACTTCTCAGGGATTCCGAATACGACAACTTCCCCGGTGGCAAGAATATTCAAAAAATCCGTGCCGAGTTCCCTCATTATTCGTTCGCCGAACAGCTCGAGCTTCCACGGCTTCTCAGTGCAACCCGCGCCGATCTTCTCTATACTTTTCACTTCAATGTACCGATATTCACCAAAATTCCCACGGTTGTTACCGTACATGATCTGATCAAATCTCACTTTACGGGCGCAGACACGACCACCCGTCAGCCGTGGCTCTACTCCCTCAAGCGCGCTGGATACAATATGGTAGTTAAGCATGCACTCACCCGCGCAAAGGGTATTATTGTCCCGACAAACACAGTCAAAAACGATATTCTCGCGCTCTACCCCACGGTCAAGCCAGAATTGATTCACGCGATCCCAGAGGCGCCAGATTCTGTCTTTAGACATCCATCAACGATCAACCATCAACCATTAACACTCCCCAACAAATACATCTTGTTTGTAGGCAACGCTTATCCTCACAAAAATCTACCTGTTCTCCTCCAGGCCATGAAGCAGTTTCCTGAGTATAAACTAGTCATCGTCGCCAAAGAGTCTAGTTTTCTCTCCAAGCTCCTCCGCGATCACGACAAGAATCAGATTATTGTCTACTCGGGAGTAAACGATCAGGAGTTAAAGGCGATTTATCAAAATGCGCTCGCCTTAGTTACACCGTCCCTGATGGAAGGTTACGGCCTAGTCGGACTCGAGGCGCTCATGGTTGCGACACCCGTCATAGCCAGCAACATTCCGGTCTACCGCGAAGTGTACGGTGACAACGTCACCTACTTTGACCCACACTCTGTCGCGTCCCTAGTCTCTGCAATTAACACCTTAACCATCAACCATCGACCATCCGCCATTAACTTTAAGCGCACTTGGGACGATGTAGCCGAGGATATTGCGGAGGTAATCAATGCGTGTTGCTCTCGTCTATGATCGTCTCAACAAACTAGGTGGAGCCGAGTCGGTACTCGTACAGTTTTCCAAGTTGTTTCCTGGTGCAGACTGGTACACAAGTTTCTGGAATCCGAAAACAGCGCCATTTTCTGCTAGCTGGAAGGTCCAGAGTTTTCCGTTTCTCAAAAATCGTCACGAGTGGTTCCCCTGGCTTATGCCTTTTATTTTTGAGTCGTATGACTTTTCTTCGTATGATCTTGTGATCTCGATCGGCAGCGCCGAGGCCAAGGGGATTATTACAAAGCCAGGCACATTCCAT
>CAZDRB010000045.1:0-4174 GCA_964507925.1 uncultured Pseudomonadales bacterium | reverse complement strand
AAGCTGTTCAAAATGGGCTAGTAGCGGTTCAAACTGAGTGTCATTGGGGTCACAAGTACAATATTTGATTCCCTGCTTGCCCGGTCACAACAATATTATGAGCTCTTCAAGACTAGAAAAACTCAAATACTTATGGCCAGATAGAGATATATTCCAAGGCTCAGCCCGCACCTACATCCGCTTTTCCGAAAAACACAACCTTCCCTGGAACAACTTAGAAAAATGGCTCTGGGTATATACATTCAGAGGATTTAACAGTCAAACCAAGTTTCTCGACTTTGGTGCAGGTGCGGGCAAGCTTACACGTATCGCCGCCATGACCACGATCAACCCTAAAAACATTGTTGCTCTCGAGCCTAATCCTATTCTTCGAGGCCACATCCGAGACAAATTTCCTTTTGCAAGCACTCTTGAGACTGCCACAAACTTAAGCTCGCAACTCAAAGATCACGGAGGTAAAAGACATCTTATAGCCGCCAATATGGTCTTTAATCACATAGACCATGAGTCCTTAGTACCTACTCTTGTCGAGCTATACGGCGCTCTTAATCCCAGTGGATATCTAGCGATGGTTATCCCACACCCCGAACACAAGGCCTGGAAATTTGGTCGCGAAAATCGGGATACATGGGCAGAAGAAGAGGAGGCTCCCTGGGGCGGATATACCGAGTATCATCATCGCTCATTAGATATGTATCAAAAAATTCTTGAGGGTCTAGGTTTTCAGAGCTTAGGCTCGATCGAGTGGGGCTACCCAGATACTATGTATGGGCACGAGATTGATCCCTACGAAGAAAAGCCGGGCAGTCTCCGCGATCCTAGACGACTCCTAATTATTGCCCGCAAAAGAGGGGAGATTGATCCTCTACTCCTAGAACCATATTCAATCCGACCAACGTCTATTTCCTACAAAAACGGTCAAGTCGTCTACGGATCATGTACGAAATAGTGAGGCTCTAAGTATTCGCTCATAAAAAATTAATAGTTACTTGATATAAATTAATTGGTTTTCTACCAATATCCTGGCCAACTCTTTTAAATATTGTCTGTGATTATTAATAACTATTCTTGACTTCTCTTTTCTAGGTACAACCGTCAACCCACCGAAAGACCTTAAATATATACTCAAAGTCTTTTCCGAAACTTTGAGACTTTTAGCAAGGGTAGAAGAAATACTTTGAATTTCCTTTAGATTTATTCCTGCTTTGCGCATAGCATGTATATTTGCCTTGGATAGTGATTGCAAGTTTTCACCCTCAACAATTCTCAAAGCTCTGATAAGCTGTCTTAAATTTTCAATTCCCATGCGAGACAAGGCCTTTTCTTTAAACTTATAACTAATATCTCTAAAATGAGAAACATAGCTATCGTCATAGGCGTGAACTCCTAAAATATTACCTCTTGCATACCACTTTGGTAGATCGCTAAATAATTGCAACCCCTCAATTTTTGCCTCTGGAAATAGACTAGAAACATAATTAACTGCAGCTCGTAAAGAAGTTCCAGAGCTACAATACTCATCAATGACTAATATTCTTTTTGATTGATTAAGGCTTCTTAAGTATGGGTATGCAAAAACTTGTTTCATATAACTAGATTCAAGAGTCACTTCTATCGCAGGCCCCTTGCCGATATTTAAAAAATTCGCCTGGTATGGTGCAAAAATCTTTTTCCTCGAAGGGTCTATTGCAATAGTTTGGGCAATTGTCTGTCTAAGTAAATAGTGTCCGGGACGTGCTGATTTATCCAAGAATATCATCGCATGCACCGGGTCTTGAGATTCATATGACTCAATTAAGTGGTCCATTGCAACAAGTACACCCCCGCTCATATTCTCAATATCTTCGCCATAGTAGCCACCAAACATCTCTGTTAGATCTAGATTATCAAAAAAAAGCCTATGCGCTAAAGCTCTTTGATCCTTGTCAGCCTCCGCCCAACGCGCAGAGTCTCTGCTGTAATTCACGAATCTAGGGCTCGGAATGATTTTTTCACCACTATTTAACCCCGGAAAATAGTGCTCACCAAGAATTTCAATTGACATAAATAATAGAATTTGAGTTAAACAATTTTTACTGTTAAGTATTATAATATCAACATATAGGATAATCAACATATGTCTCCAGAAAAAATTGTGACAGAAAACCTCAAATCTCGTCTAGTTGAAATGGGGCGACTAACAGATAAACATCCGAACTTCCTGGACGACGGGAGCGATAGCCTTGTCTTTCGCCTTAATCCGGGGCAAGTAGCAAAAATTTATTGGTCTGGCATTACACTCGAGGACCTATATAGCTATGCTCGACTTATGCAGACCGCTAGTTGGATAATCCAAGATCAGCCACACCAAAGCCATAAAGGATTAAAGTATAAAGTAGCGGTTGATAGTACACTGAGGCCATTGGATACATCTATACCATTTTTTGAAACAAATAACTTAAGCTATCCTGTACACGTGGCATTGCAAGACTATGTCGGTGGCCCAAGACTCCGCGACCTTGAATCTGGCTCTGATCTAGAGCTAACACTTACTACAATTGTAGGCCAGCTAAACTATTTATTTTCTGTCAGATTTGGCTATGGAGTCATGGTTTCAGATCAAAATATTAAAATAGGAGAAGACCCAGATTCAAACACCGTACAGCTCACAATCACCGATCTCTGTCCAAGTATTCTTAACTGGGTTAGAGCAAAGACAATCGCCGGGCAACCATCTGGATCGCGGTAGACGAAAAAGGATCACTAATCTCGCCTCGGTCAATCATCTCAACTGCCTGTTTCATACTCACAAACCTGCGCTCCACGATCTCCTCGTCTGCCTCGCCAGTTACCTCCTGAGAATCAATTGCGTAATCACCTCGAGCCAAAAACAAATGCTCAGCCTCAGTTGAGCAACTACTCAGCGGGTAAAACAAACCCAATTTCTCGAGCTCGCCGAGCTTGATACCCGTCTCCTCGTATACCTCGCGCCTAGCCTCTTCTTCGAGTCTTCCTCCGCCGTCACTCGCACCTCCAGGGATGCTCCACTCATACTTGTCTATTGGATAGCGGTACTGCTTTATAAGTAGAATCTCGTCCTTCTCGTTAAGTATGGCGACAAACACTCCGTCAACCCGCTCCACATATCCGTATATTCCCTCAACTCCAGGTTTAAGCTCGAGTACATCCTCATGCACACGCATCCAGCGATTTTGGTATACTAGTTTTGTACTTAAGCGTTTAAACATCAACTCATTCTAGCAAAAGGCTAGCAAATGAGCTATTTTTGTTGACGCATTAGTTACTCATCTGTTAAGATAAATACCCGTATGGCATCACTACACATCTCAATCAGTGCGGAACCAGTTTTCAATTTATTTGGCATCACAATCACCAACTCGCTCGTCACCTCGTGGGGCATCACCGCGCTCACTCTCGGCTTTTTCTATTTAGCAACCCGCAAGCTCCTCCTCAAAGGCAAGTTGACGAGGCTCCAGATGTTTATCGAGATCCTGATTGAGGGACTATACAAAGTAGTCGAGAGCATCGCGGGCGCTCACAAGGCCCGCATTTTTTTCCCGCTCGTTATGACCTTTTTCCTCTTTATCGTTCCGAGTAACTGGTCCGGACTCCTCCCCGGAGCTGGCTCGATTGGTTTTAACGGTGTCGTCCACGGCAAAGAAGCCTTCATCCCTATTCTCAGAGGACCAACCGCCGACATCAACACGACACTAGCCCTTGGCCTGATTGCCATGATCATGGTCCAGGTTTATGGCTTTAAGTTCCAAGGTTTTAAATATCTCAAAAAATTCTTTGACTTCAAAAATCCAATCAACGCCTTTGTTGGCATCCTGGAGTTAGTCTCCGACTTATCCAAAGTTATCTCCTTCACTTTCCGTCTTTTTGGAAACATCTTTGCCGGGGAGGTCCTGATTGCCGTTATGTCTTTTCTTGTTCCGCTCGTTGCCCCGATGCCTTTTTATGCCCTCGAAATCTTCGTCGGAATCATCCAGGGGCTCGTCTTTATGATGCTTGCAACCGTCTTTATGAACATGGCCACAGTAGGCCACGGAGACGAAGGTCACTAATTAATTATTAAAGGAGAAGAAATATGGCAGAAGTACAAGCTATCGCTCAAGCAGCCGCCGTTGACCTCAATGGTCTAGCAGTTGCGATCGTTATGGGACTAGGTACA
>CAZDRB010000044.1:0-4389 GCA_964507925.1 uncultured Pseudomonadales bacterium | reverse complement strand
TCCTTGGATTCGTTGAGGTAGGAGCGGTGGACAAAGGCATTTTGGATGAGAGCTTCGCTCTTGATTTTGAGACCTAAGGTCTCAAGGAGGGCTCGAAGTTGTTTGTTCATAGATTTTGCTTTGATTGAAGAATTGTACCAAGAACTCCGTTTACAAAGGAAGAGGAGTGTTCGGCGCCGTACTTTTTGGCGATTTCGACGGCTTCGTCGATCACGACTTTGGGGGGAGTATCGCTTTTGAGTAGTTCGTGAGTGGCCACTCTCAGGATGGCGAGGTCAATTTTGTTGATGCTTTTGATTGGCCATTCTGGCGCGGCTGCAGCGATGTAACTGTCAAACTCTGTTTCAAAACCAGGGACAAAGCTTTTGGCAAAAAGTTTGGCGACTTGGCGAACTCGCTTTGCGTGCCGGGGGTCAGTTGAGGTTTTCATTATTGATTGCAGTTGGCGCAAACAGTGTGGGACTTTTTCATTTGTTCGCAGTTTTTGCACTTGACGAGCTTGGGAAGGACAAGCTTGATGGCTGCCCTTCTTTTGCCTTGACGACGGGTGGAGTGGCGACGCTTTGGTAATGGTGTCATAAGGAGCTTATTCTAACAGCTTCGAAGGTTTGGCGCAATAACTCCTGATCATGGATCGAGGCAAAGCGGAGGGCGAAAAAGCCATGCTGAGTGTTGCCAAAGAGCTCTCCCGGCCCACGGGACTTGAGATCGTACTCGGCAAGCTTGTCGCCCCTAGTTTCTTGAACAAAGTACTTGAGGCGATCCTTTGACTGGGGACTGTTTGACGAAGAGAAGATTAAGCAGTAACCCTGCTTACCTCCTCTGCCGACCCTGCCTCTGAGCTGGTGGAGCTGGGCCAGTCCAAAGCGCTCGGCATCTTCGATGACCATGATATTGGCTTCGGGGATATCGATTCCTACCTCGATCATTGAGGTTGCAACAAGGATATGGGTGTTGCCGTTTCGAAAATCTCTGAGATGATCAGTTTTTTCGGCTGCCTTCATTTTGCCGTGCATAACATCGATTTTGAGGTTGGGAAAGCTAGATTTGAGCTCGGAATCAAGGAGCGCGACGGATTTTTTGGGATTACCCTCCTCATCCTCGACTTTCTCGATCAAAGGGACAACGAAAAAAACTTGGTTTTGGTTTTCTGTGATTTCTTTTTTGATCCATCCCATAGCACGATTTCGCTTGATTTCATCGACATAAAAGGTTTTGACGGGAATTCTGTTTTTGGGGAGCTCATCAAGGCTCGAAAGATCGAGCTTGGAGAAAACAGTTTGAGCTAGAGTTCGCGGAATCGGAGTTGCGGTCATCATGAGGAGATGAGGGGATGGAGACAGGCTCGAGAGATACTCTCTCTGTTTGACGCCAAAGCGGTGTTGTTCATCAACGATGACGAGTCCGACATTTTGATAGTTGTATTTGGGCGACAAGAGAGCTTGGGTGCCTACCACTATGTTCGCTTTGGAGCTACCTTTGGCATTGGCCGTAATGAGTGCGACCTCTAGCTGACTTCCGAGCATTGCAGAAAATGACTCGAATAGTTGTTCGGCCAGGATTTGGGTGGGTGCCATGACGAGAGTTCGCTTGCCCGCGGTAAAGGTCGCGAGTCCACAAACTGCTGCGATCAAGGTCTTGCCAGATCCTACTTCTCCGGCAAGTAGTCGGCGCATGGCAACTGGTTTTTTGAGATCCGCGAGAATTTCGGCGATTACTCTTTTTTGTGCAGAAGTTGGGGTAAAGGAAAGATTGTTTTCAAACTCGATTAGGGTTTTTTGGTCAAATCTGAGAGACTCCGTCTTGGTTTTGGAGAGCTCTTTGCTTGAGAGAGCCTCTTTTTGAAGCGCGTATAGTTCGTCGAAGGCCAGGCGATTGATCGCCCCTTCAAGGTCGGACCTTGAAGGCGGGTTGTGGAGCAGGCTTATGGCAGTTTGGAGATCAAGGAGATTATATTTGTTTTGAATTTCTAAGGGGAGCTGATCCGAAACTTTAAATCCTGAGTCGAGAGTGTTTAGAATAATTTTTCGAAGTGTCCCGGACTTGAGTGTTCCTAGCTGAGGATAAAGAGGAACAAGCTCGGTTTTTGGTTCGGCATCCTGGGTTTTGATAACGGAAGGGTTTACGATTTGTCGGGTGTTACCAAAGACCGTGAGCTGGCCTCGAACAGTATAGATACTCTCTGGGTCAAGCGAGCGAGTGAGGTAGGGCATATTGAACCAGCGGAGGGTAAGTGCCCCACTTTGATCTTTGAAAGTCGCGATCTGAGTTGTGGTTCGAGCGGTATGCCGGCTAACTGGGCGAGTGAGGGTACCGGCAAGGATTACCCACTCCCCGATCATCGCGTCTCTACAGGTAGATCCACGGTAGTTCCGGTAACTGCGTGGGTAGTGTGTAAGGAGATGCTCGGGTGTGGTGATGCCATGCTTGGCGAGCGCACCCGCGGTTTTGTCACCGATTCCAGAGATGTCTTTTAACTCCATGCTTCTAGTTTAGCTCACCTCACGAAAAAAGGGGCAAAAGAGGTCGCAAGGAGCGCGAGGGTTGCGATACCTGATATCACGGTCCAGATTTTGCGCTGACGTTTCGTTAAACTCATATAAGTTTTATTCTCCTGTATTTGTTTTTACCAAATTTTATCAAAGCATTATCGTAACTGTTAATTTCAAATAATTGCATTGGAGAATCAACCCTATGGTCTCCAATAAATATTGCGTTTTGCGAAATTAGTCGCTTTAATTCTGAATTACTTAGACCTAGATTTGCCTGAGAAAGAATATCGATTGCGTTCATTGCGTGATTCTGCTCAAGACTTGGTCGTTTAATGTTTGCAATTTCTGTGTTACTAGGTGCTGTTTTTGTTTGAACAAAACTTTCAAAGTAGGTTTGCCCAACTTTAGCTCCCTCATCACCATGGAACTGGCGGGTAATGTCGTAGGCGAGTCTTTTTTTGTTTTGGACAGGCTGGTTTGGATTAAGTGCCTTGATCTCTTCCAATGGGATATCAGTTAAGAGCTCGTAGTAGGGAGTAATCATGTTATCTGACATTGCCATGATTTTGCTATACATGTCTTCTGGGGTGTCGGTGAGCCAGATGCAGTTGCCCATGGACTTGCTCATTTGCTTGCCATCGGTGCCGCTAATCATCGGAGTCGTGAGAACCCATTTTTCGCGGTTGTTCATTTTTTTCTGTAGTTCGCGTCCGACTAGCATATTAAATTCCTGATCGGTACCCCCAATCTCCAGATCAACATCCATGACGACCGAGTCATATCCCTGCAGGAGTGGGTACATAGTTTCGTGGTACCAAACGGGATCTCCTTTGGCGATTCTCCTTGTAAAGCTTTCGCGCTTAAAGAGTTGAGTGGCGCTAATGTGGCTACCGATATTAATTATGTCTTTAAGTGTAAGTTTTGTGAGCCAGTCGCCATTTTGCTTGATTTTGACTAGATCAAAGTCCACGATTTTGCTGACCTGCTCTTTCCAGGTTTTGATGTTGGTGTCGATTTCTTCTTGAGTAATTAACTTGCGGCCAGTGTCTCGTTCGGATGGATCACCTGCCAGAACGGTCCCGGTACCAAAGAGAAAAATCACTTCGTGTCCAGCGCGAGCAAAGTCCATGAGCTTGCGAAAACCGATTGTGTGACCGAGGTGAAGATCCTTAAAAGTGGGGTCAAATCCCTGGTAAAGACGAATCTTTTTTGAAGTTAAGAGTTTTTCAAGGCCTTCCTTACTTGGCAAGACTTTGGCGACGCGGCGAACTAAAAGTTCATTATCGGTTTTTTTCATAAATCTCCTTGTATTGTATCAAATATTTTTTATCCAGTGATCTAGTGTATTACGCACTTTATCGAGACTTTTTATGCTAACCCATTCATTGTTGCTATGTAGTCCTCCTCCTTTTGGTCCGAATACTAGGGCTGGTATATCTAGAGCTGTTGCATGTCTTGCGTCGGATGTGCCATGATCAAAATGTGAGAGTGGATTAATTGAATTAGCTTTTAGAGATGTGCTTAATGTGGTGAAGATTGTACTGTTTTTATCACAGTTGATAGGCGACTCACACCTGATAGTTACGACTGAACAGGTTTTAAAGCAAGTTTTAATTTTTCGGATAATTTGAGCGGGATTGTCTTGTGGGTGAAACCTTACATCACACCATAGATCTGCAGTACCAGGAACCTGATTTATAGCTTGACCTCCGTTAATTTGGGAAAAATTGAATGTTGCGTCGCGTGTTTCTTGAACTGGTGATGGATTATTCTTACGAAATTGAGCGAGACAATTTGCTAATATTTCTATTGCATTTTCTCCATCCCACGGCCGTGAACCATGACAACTTGTTCCTTTCGCAGTAATTTTGATTTGCATTATGCCTTTGGCTTGAGT
>CAZDRB010000043.1:0-4403 GCA_964507925.1 uncultured Pseudomonadales bacterium | reverse complement strand
AAGCTCTCATCCAAAATGCCTTTGTCCACCGCTCCTACCTCAACGAATCCAAGGAGTTTGCGGACTCAAACGAGCGCCTAGAGTATCTTGGGGACGCAGTTCTCGAGCTTGCAACCAGCCATTTTCTCTATTCGACCTATCCTGAGTTTCAGGAGGGCATGCTAACGAACGTCAGAGCCGCTCTGGTTCGTACCGAGTCCTTAGCCAAACTAGCGCTCGACCTCAATTTTCCTGATCTACTCAAGATGAGCAAAGGGGAGGAGGCAACAGGCGGGAGACAAAATCCCTCTATCTTGGCCGATACCCTCGAGGCATTTCTAGGAGCAGTCTATCTAGATCAAGGTTTTGAAAAACTCGAGCAAATTTTGAATGACCATCTTTTTGTCAAAGCCAAGGACGTTCTCGAGTCCGAAACTTACAAAGACAACAAATCGCTCCTTCAAGAAATCTCTCAAGCTCGCTACAAAGCGACTCCCCAATACAATCTCCTCTCACAGGAAGGACCTGACCACAACAAAAAATTTGTGATGCAGGTCGTGATCGGAGACAAAACATATGGCGAGGGAGTAGGGAAGAGCAAACAGAGCGCTCAAGAGGACGCAGCTCGTACCACTCTTGAGATGATCACTCATACCTGATATAATTAATCACTATGCTAAAGATCAAACTAGCCAGAATCGGCAAAAAAGGCCAACCTCAATACCACATCGTCGTGAACGAGGATCGCACCAAATCAGGAACCAGACATGTCGACGAAATCGGCTACTACAACCCCCTCTCAAATCCCAAGGAAATCAGGCTAGACCGCAAAGCTTATGAAGCCTGGATCGGCAAAGGGGCAAGGCCAACTGATACGGTTCGCTCCCTCGCACAAAAAACCCTGACTACCCCCAAATCCACCAAATAAACTATGTGCCATAATCTATTATCTATCAACTAATTTCCAAAGGAGACTTTCATGCAAGAGATACTCGAGTTTATCATCAAAAACATTACGACTAATCCAGACGATGTCCAGATCACAACTGAGATCGACGCCGAGGGCTCAACTAACTATCTAATCACCGTTAACCCCGAAGACGTCGGACGTATTATTGGCAAAGAAGGCAAGGTCATCAAGGCCATCCGAACAATTATTCGTGTCATCGCCATCCAAAAGGGAGTACACGTTCGTGTCTCGGTCGTCTCTGATCAAGTTAACTCCACAACCGAAGCGACTCACGAACCTGCGCCGGTGGTCGAAAAAGAACCAGTTATGGAAGATGACGGCAGTATTACGGTTGAGGTATAGGCTCACTTGCAAAAGGAGCAAACAAGTCTCCTTTGATACCGCCAGAACCTGCTGACAAGAACACGCTTTCGTATTGCTTATATCCAGAGAGGGTCTCAAAATATTTTTCATCTTCCGCCCCAAGCAACGTAATCTGGCCTTTTACATCAAAGTTTTGGGGCTCTGCCCAAAGCATCGCGAGGGTAAGGGACAAACTATACTGGTCAAGACCTGTTGCTGAGACCTTTATGTCTTTGATCTGCATCAGTGGCAAAATGTTTTCGATTGTGCTCAAAAAACTATATACGCTATCCTTACCCCCACGAATCTTGATTTCGGATTCTAGTGTCTGAAGACCAGGAGTTGTTTTGGTCATGGCAGAGACCGATGCCTCACCCAAATCGCCGGGAATAATCGATAATCCGCCAAATGAAAGTCCGAGTTCGCGCGACAGCCCATCAATCGAAGAGAGATACAAGAGTATGTCCTTCTTCGGTGGCAGAGCTTTGTCCAATATCTCAACCCGCGAATCTAAGACAGTCTGATCCAATCGAGAAATCAAGTTTACCTTGGCCTGCAAACTCTCAAGCTCCTTCATCTTTGAGCGCTCTTTTGCCTGCAAACTCTGGATACTGCTCCACAAAGGAATTGCCCCCAAAACAATCACAACAAGAGCTGTCCCAAAAATTGAGAGCGCAAGGGCGAGGGTCTTGTGTCTTTTGAGCCACATCTTATTTGCCTCCTCCAGGCAAACTCATACTTAGTGAAGCTTGGTACGTCCCGTCTTTCGAGCGAGTCAGTCCACGGCTCACAACCTGATCAAAATAGCCCCCATCTGTCGAGTAGTACTCGAGTAGCTCGCTAAGAGTTGTGATCGAGTCCGCAACATAGCTCACACTTAAATTATTCTCACCTTCAAAGGCGACACCTGCCACATACGTTCCCGGAATTGAGGTGCTAAGCAAGTTCTGCATTGCCTCCCGCGTTATCGCTCGACTATCCAAAAAATCACTTATCAGATCAATTCGTGATTTTGAATATACTTGTTTTGCGCTCGCCTCGGTTAGGCTTTGTAGCTCCACACTCAAACTTAATACTTCTTCTTCGACTGCAGAAACAGTTCTCGTGGCAAGAAAATTCCAGATTGCAAGGCCAGAGACTATAATCAAGCTCGCAACTAACCCCAAAACCGCATATCGATACAAAGCTTTTTCTTGCAGATAATCTTTATCGCTTAATGAGCTCTGTCCTTTGAGTAAATTTGTTCGAATATCAACCATTAGATCATCCTCTGCGATAGTCCAATCGCAACCGAATATACAGCCCGCATGCTCGGCAACACCATGCCTTTTTCTGGCTTTGAGAGAGCAAGTGGATCAGCGAGCATTACCTCAACTCCCCCAAGAACTTCGGACAAATAGGCAGGGAGTGAGGGTAAATAACTCCCTCCACCAGACAAGACAATTCTCGTAACTTGAGATTGGTGAGCGCTCAAATGAAACTCCATCGCTTTGCGAATTTCTGACACTATGCCCTCAAGCACTATTAATAAACCGGTGCGAACCTTACCTTCAAGTTGGGATGGGTCAAGACCATAGGTGCGTTTGTATTCTTCGGCTTGGGGGAGCAGGAGAGTCAAGGACTGGGCAAGCGCCCGGGTGAGTGCAACCCCACCGGTATCAGTCACATAAGAAAAGCTCAGAGAACTGTCATCTACAATCGCAAGCACTGTCGACATCGCCCCCATATGCACAATCAAGGTCGTCGCACCAACCCCACCAAAACTCAAGCTTCTCGAGACTGCAACCATCTCGCTCTCAACCGCAATCGGCTCAAGCCCAATTCCAGATACAAAATCAACCAGAGATACTAAATACTTCTTAGGCGCGGCAACTAGGTAAACCAAGATCTTCTTCTCCTGAGAGTTTGCCGAGACAGGCTTAATTACCGAAAAATCTAGCTCCACCTCCTCGACCGGAACAGGCACAAACTGCTCCGCCTCCCACTTGATTGCCGAGGCAAGTTCGGCTTCCGACATTGAGGGAAGTGACAAAATTCGACTATAAACTCTCGATTCAGCTACTCCAACCACGACCCGCTTTTCCTTGATCTTAGCTTCTGCGATTAGCTGCTTCACAACAGAGGCTAACTTGGTCGTAACCTCAGGCTTCGAAAAATCAACAGACCCAGCCGGATTCATCGCAAGCCCCAGTGATTCGATCTGAAAAGACTTTGCGCTCACGACACTCGACTTAGCTATCTTTATGCTAGAGGAGCCAATATCAAGTCCAAAATATGTACTCATGGGCAGGTATTCCTTTATTAATCTTTACTCATTTTACTATGGTTCCACCCGTAAAAACCGCAAAATCAAAAATTGACGGGGGTGCATCCAGCCCTCTCTTGACCTCGATCTCTTTCTGCGCGTCTCCCAAACTAGCGCTCGACTGAATCAAGTAGAGTTGAGTATCAAGGCCCGCGCCAACTACGTTCACAGTTGCGCCCGCATATAGAGGTTTAATTCTCAGTATCGAGGTTTGAGCAGGAACAGCGTAATCTATTTGACTCAAATACTCGCTCCCTCCATCCGAGCTCGCCGAAAATCCATTCGGCGCCAGATTACAGTTTGACGCATTAAAATAGCTCACACTTGAGGTATTGTTTGCTTCCTGAATCGCAGTCACCTCGATTGAAGCTGGCGACAAACCACTGCCCTCACTCACACAAGTCAAGTTTTCGCTGTTATCACTTCTCTTGGTCCAATAAATCTCAACAGTCCCACCCGCATACCCAGTCAAATCAAGATGTGCCGACTCACCTTCACGCACATAAAGTCCAAAGCTCGACGTTTCCGAGACCGCATACTGTCCCGTTGCCAATCCCTGCGAGTCGCTAATGCTCTCAGTCGTGCTCGGAATGATTCCTTGCCTGAGTTGATTAAGAGCGTTCTCGATCCCAGTCTCAGCCACCGAAAAAGCGGCACTGCTCTCACGCTCTTGTCTAGAGAGAACAGTATCAGACAAACTTCTCGAGGCAACCGACATAACCAAGGCAACTACCACGCCCATAATTACCAAAAGCAAAAGCCCCACTTGTCCACGGGGAAGGGTATTTTCCATGCTTCTATCAAACC
>CAZDRB010000042.1:0-4998 GCA_964507925.1 uncultured Pseudomonadales bacterium | reverse complement strand
GGACTTGCTCTGTATTGGGGAGAAGGAGGTAAAACCCAGTATTCACAATTAACATTTACCAATACAGATCCACGCATGGTTAGATTCAGCCTGTCTTGGCTAAGGCAATCTATTCGCTGTCCGAACAAGCTTATTAAGATAAAACTTCACTTATATAAGGATATGGACGTAGCTCATGAAACACAATACTGGATGGGGATTACTGGCCTGGATAGGAGTCATTTCGTAAAACCGTATATTAAAGCGACAACTTTGAAGGGTTTAACATACAAAAACAGAGGCCATGGGACATGTAATGTGATTGTTCATGGGCTGAAATATGCTCGTCCAGTGTTTGCTGCAATGGAGGCACTCTCGAGGATGTATTAATCTCGTGATAAAATCATCTGGTATTCAGGGCCAGTGGCGCAATGGTTAGCGCAATCGGCTTATATCCGATCGGTTCCTGGTTCAAGTCCAGGCTGGCCCACCTCGTATAATGTTGCAGGCATGTTAAAATGAGTGGACTATGACGAATAACAAGATAGATCCAGGTCTCATGAAGTCGAGTGATCAAGTGTTTTGGGACGAGTTTGAGCAAGTAGAGCGATCTGGGGACAGATACATCGTGATTGATAGTAAAAACCGAGAGGTGATTGCCGAGAACATCAAGCTGATCAAAGACAAGAAGAAGATTAGGGTTTAATTAAAGCTCAACGATTTTGAGTTTTTTGGCTTCCGTTTTGGTTTCACCGAGAAACTCGAGATACTTTTCGGTAGTGGAGAGCCTTTTGTGACCGACCATGTGGGAGAGCTCGACGATCGGGACTCCTGCCTTGAGTTGCTCGACGACAAAGGTGTGTCTGAGGTCATTGACCTTGGCTCCTGAGATGCCAGCAATGCGGAAGTAGCGGTTGACGGCGGTCCTAATATTTCTGATCAAGAATGGGTTGCCGGTCTTCGTGATGAATAGGGTGGTGTTTTTGGTTTTGGGGCGCTCACGCACGTATTTTTCGATTGCGGTCTTGGCGGTTTGGTTCAGAGGGACGCGCCTGGCGTCATGAGATTCGTAGGCACGGATTTTGAGGTGTGACTTTTCGAGGGAGATATCCTGGAGCTGGAGACCGGCGAGCTCGCCGATTCTTAGACCTGTTTGGAGGAGAAGCTCGACGATTGCATACATGCGAACGTCATCACGGACTGAGTCACGAAGAGCGCGGTACTCGAGAGGGGAGAGGATCCGGGGCGGAGCGATCTCGTACTTGGGGTGGCTGACGGAGCTTGCGGGAGAAGAGGTGAGAACGCCCTCACTAATCAAGAACTTGAAGAAGGACTTGATGGAGTTGAGCTTGCGGGAGACACTCTTGAGAGTGTATTTTTCGTCTTTGAGGCTTTGTTTGAACTGCTCGAGGTGGTCAGAAGTAACGTCCTGAGGCGTGTGAACTCCAAGGTTGCCGACAAAGGTGATGAGTTGGTCAAGATCTTTGGCGTAGGCTAGAATGGTAGCTGAGGCACGACCGTTCTTTTGCAGGTATTTAATAAATTGATCTTTTTGGGCTTTCATAAGTAGAATGATACTATATTATGGGTTATAAAGCAATTATGTGAGGTTTGGGAGAAAATAATGAGAAAAAAGTTATGGTATGCGGTGATATTCTTTCAGATTGTTCTGATTATTTCTCTGGTCAAGGGCCTTGAGCAAGGGGTAAAGTCGAGGAGGAGGATCGAGAGCTTGGAGGCAGAAAAAAAACAGCTAGAGGATGAACAGAGTCGGCTCAAGGAACAAGGAGAGTATGTGGCGAGCGAGTATTATCTCGAAAAGGTAGCGCGCGACGAGTTGCATTTGACCAAACCAGGGGAGACGATTGTGATCGTGCCAGAGCAGATACTTTTGGATCTAGAGGGTCGTGACAATAACCAGGGAGAAGAGGAAAAGGAGATATGGCAGAAATGGATGGAGATATTGACGGGCAAAGGTAATTGAAGCCATCCTCGATGTGCGGAGAGTACAGGAGTCGAACCTGTTAGCCCTTACGGGCATCAGTTTTCAAGACTGACGCATTACCGCCCTGCCCACTCTCCACGATCTGTATTATACCTGACCCGCCAGTTTGCGGGCAGGGCTATAATAAAGATATGAAACAGAAAACAATTGAAGAGATATCGGCTGGAGGAGTGGTGTATCGCGCTGCGCGCGAAACTACAAATTCCAAAAATCAAATTCCAAACAATTTTGATTTCCTTGTAGGGAAACATAGTGGATACCATAAGTGGGTGTTGCCCAAGGGGCTGGTTGAGCCAGGCGAGAGTTATACTGAGACGGCAGAGCGCGAGGTGTTTGAGGAGGTTGGCGTGAGAGCGCAAGTTATAGAGCAATCACCGATCAAGTCTGTTGAGTATTATTACTTTGCTGATATCGAGGAAATAGTCAATAGAAATCCTCATACCGAAGACACGAGCAGGAGAGTTAAGAAGTATCAAGAGCAGGGTGGAGGCAAGACGCGCGTACACAAAAAGGTTTACTTTTATCTCATGGAGGTGGTTGAGGATAGTGGAGAGCATGGGTGGGAAATGGAGGAGAGGAAATGGGTGAGCTACTCCGAGGGCATGGAGCTACTCGCGTTTGAGAGTGAGCGGGAGGTGCTGGAGAGTGCTGCGAAGAGATTGGGGTGCCTCTGACCAGAATCGAACTGGTATTGCCGGCTTCGGAGGCCAGAGTTCTATCCGTTAAACTACAGAGACCAAGTTTCCCCTCGACTCTGCTCGGGGTTGTAATGTGCGCCCGATTGGATTTGAACCAATAACCGTCAGATCCGCAATCTGATGCACTATCCAGTTATGCTACGGGCGCACTTCGGCTAGCTCAGTGCAAGCTTGTAACTAATTATATCTCTGGTGGGGCGATTATACAATTTAACTGGTTTCGAGGGGGATCTTTTTCCCGAGCCAGGAGCTTGCTTTATCGACAAATGAGTCATCGGGCTTGATGAGGGGGATTTTGTCTCCAATTGCCTTGATTATTTGCTCACGCTTGGCCTCATCCATGACCATGACTATGACTCCGGGAATGGCAGTCGTGGTTTTGCAGATGACGACCTCGTGACTGAGCTGTTTTTTGAGCCAAAAGTGGGTGAGTTTGTCCCAGCTATAGAGCTTGTTGTCGGTTTTGATGCCGAGCGTCGTGATCTGATGCTCTACGTCGTCTGGTTTGTGAGTCGCGAGGACGTAGGAAAGAAAAGCAAACGCCATGATGACGCCGATCAAAAGAAATTCTTTGAGAAGAAGGAGAATAACGGCGAGGAGGAAGGCGATCGAGAAAATAGTTGTGTAGAACTCGCGGGTTCTGAGCTTGTAGGGACGGGAGGGTGCGGTCCAGCTGAGAGTGACTTTTTCTGTTTCTGCTTCCATAAATTTATTATACAAGTTTTAGCGTCGATCGTCGTCCAAGAATTCGTAGTAAGTAAAGATCATAGGGGATGAGACGAAAAAGTAGAAAAATATTTCTTCTATCGGCACCTTGTGGCCAAGTAAACTAAGGGTCCCAACGAAGTTTGTGCCAGGAAAGATCCAGTGCCCGAGCTTGAGGCTTGTGAGCTCGTTCACGAAAGTCAAAAAAAAGAAAAAAGAGATAGTTTTGAAAAATCTTTTTTGAAGATGAGGGTAGTAGTGGAGAAAAATAACTGCCGGGAGGAGCCCAATAACGGAGCCGATTGCGAGATAGGCGTAGGGGAGCGACAGGAGATGGGCATAGTTACTGGCAAGATAGACAAAAATAAGCATGACAAGCCAAACGAGGGACGCAAAAATCTTCATGATAGGGGTGATAATTTTTGTTTTTTTGATGGTCTTTTTGTCGAGAAAATATTCATAAAAGTTGACGAGATAGAGAACAAAGAAAAATGACCAGGCGAATTGTTCGAGCACAATGTGACCCAAAAGGCGGGTAGTAAAGAGTGAACTAATGACTTGCCAGCCTAGATCTTTGGAGATGAGATAGTCAATCATAAGGGTCAAGGGAGGAGCGAATAGGAGGGAGAAAAGGATAGTTTTGAGTCTTTGTTTTTTTTGCTTGGACACAAGATAGAGTGCCGGGAAACCAAAGAATAGAGTGGTGTAGGTAATAAAGTTGAGATCAAAGAGTAATGCAAGGAGCGAGGAAAGTAGGGCGAAGAGGACAAGTCTTTGAAACACCGGATTTTTGAGCATTGATTCATGGTACAAAATTTTTGGCGGAGAGTACAGGAGTCGAACCTGTTAGGGATTGCTCCCACTAGTTTTCGAAACTAGCGCATTACCGCCCTGCCCACTCTCCAGTTTTTATATTCTACCAGAGTTAGTATCCACTTGGGGGCTTGATTTTGGTGCCGAGATGGGCGAGGGGATG
Source organism: uncultured Pseudomonadales bacterium (assembly GCA_964507925.1). GTDB lineage: Bacteria > Patescibacteriota > Microgenomatia > UBA1400 > UBA12108 > CAZDRB01. The sequence continues at coordinate 635 of CAZDRB010000042.1, read as the reverse complement.
ATCGGCGAGATATTGGTGGATACTAGCTATTTCAGCCAGGAGAGCCGGGAGGTTTCCACCACGCTCAACAACCAGATTTTTGCAGAATTTTTCGGTTTTTGTAAAGTCGTTTTTGAAACTTTGATTGAGGTCTTTCCAGGGGATATCCTTGAGCGACTCCGCAAGACGCGGCGAATAGTCGATAATGTCCTCCTTTAATAGGTATGCGATCGCGGGATATCCGAGATATCCCTCCCAGTAGCTTCCGTTGTCGTTGACCATGATGGCGTTATTCTTTGAGCTGTAGCTGACTGTGTAGAACTTGTTGCCGCTACTTGAGTATACTTTGGCTGTATCGCCATCTGTCTCGATCCGGTTGTCGGCTAGTGCACCAAGGGCTTCGTAGACTTTGATTATCGGTGGTTGTTTCCAGATAGGCATGTGACAAGTATAATACAAGAGTGGGAGGAGTCGGATAGCGGTCCATTCCGATTGATTGGAAATCAATTGTGCGCAAGCACGCGTGGGTTCGAATCCCACCTCCTCCGCATGAATTTTCTGAGAGAGTCAGTGAAAAGAATTTTAGATAGAGATTATTTTCGAGTTGATCCTGATCGAGCTCGGGAATATCTCTATGGAAACGACAGGTCAAGTAC
>CAZDRB010000041.1:0-5410 GCA_964507925.1 uncultured Pseudomonadales bacterium | reverse complement strand
CAAAAGCCAGGTAAGGCCGAACCCAAACTGCCAGGCAGTCTATATTTCTTGATCGGACTCGCACTTCTATATCCCGCTAGATTATTCCTCGCAGACCTCTTCTTTGCCCGCGGCAAAGCTATGTTTGACTCCCGCGATGCAAACGCCTTAATTTATCTCAAAAAGGCGAGTGACATGAGACCTCGTCTCGACCTCTTCCACAACCTACTAGGCGAGGCCTACGCGGCGATGCCCGCAGATCCAGAACTTGAATACTCGGGACTCGCTCTCCAGGCAGCCGAGCGCTCGAGAGTGCTCAACCCCGTCCACTTGAATGCAATCAAATCTCGCGCCAAGATCTACCTGACGCTCGCCTCCTCAAGCTCGGATTACTACCGCCCTGCGATTCTTGAGCTTACCAGAGCTCGCGAGCTCGCTCCAACCGACCCCAAGCTAGCCTACAACCTCGGCTTGGTCTATACCCGAGTCAGCGAGTTAGAAAATGCCGAACGCGAGCTTAACACCGCCCTTGCCCTCAAGCCCAACTACCACGAGGCGTATTTTGCTCTCTCACTCTTATACGAACAAACCGGTCAAACAGAAGAGCTTATTGATCTCTTATCGCGCGCGCGCGACAATCTCGCAACCCACTCCGCCCAAATGCAAGAAAAAATGGAAAAGTATCTTGTTTACTGATCTACTCTAGCCCAATTTCTATCTTCAAATCCTGACTTAAAAGATGCGAGAGGACTACTTTTAAATCCTCCTTCAATATGTCTGTTATGAACGGCATAAGTCAAAGTCCAGCCTTCGCTTCCTTTCTCAACACGTGCAGAAACGTATTTTTCTAACTTGCCAAGCTTGCTCCCAAATGCAAGTATCTCCCCTAAATTATCATCAACTTGTGTAGTCTGTCCAAAAACTATCTTTGCCCCATCAGGCAGTCCGCGGAAATTATATTTATCCATTTCAGGAATATTATCAAGTTCTCCTCTATCAAAAAGTTCAGCTGTCACCTCAATCGCCAATTTCCCCAATCCTTCCTCTCCATGCAAATGAAAAAGTCCTGACCCATCAGGCAAAATCAAGCTCGCCGCAAGTCCACTCCAATTGTGCCAGCTTGTCTCAGTTGCGTCTGTAATCGCTCCAATTATCCCACCTTCAGGATCAATCTCTGATTCCCAGATGTTATCTCCCTGTACTAGGATATATTCTGGCTTAGTTTTTTTTGGGTTCAAAAAAGATTCCCACAGAGACTTAATTCTTCCTTCTAAAGACCTTCTCCAATCGAGAGCTTGCCCTCCCGCAGCAACTGAAAAAACTCCCGTTAAATTCAAAAACTCTCTCCTACTCATTTGACGCTTGCCTTGCTCAGTCATAATCACATTATATCAAATGTTATAATTTGAGCATCATGTCCAAGCCTATTTTAGTCGTCCCCGATCCCATTCTTCGCGCTCCCTCTGTGCCTGTAGAGACCATTACACCCGTAGTTCAAGACCAAATCATGGATCTGATCAAAGCAGTCAAAGGAGCAACTAATCCCGAGGGTGTCGGCCTCTCCTTTCCCCAGATCGGGATCTCACTCCGCGGCTTTGTCACCTACCTCGACCACCGGATCAAGGTCTATCTCAATCCAGTCGTCCTCGACCAGAGCGATGTGACCACGCTTGGAGGCACGCCTGAGCGCCCCACACTCGAGGGCTGTCTCTCGATCCCTCACCTTTACGGCCCGGTTAGAAGGGCTAAGAAAATCAAAGTCAAAGCGCTCGACGAGCACGGCGTCGAGTTTAGTAAGACTCTCTCGAGCTTCCCCGCCCGCGTTTTTCTCCACGAGCTAGACCATCTGAACGGCGTTCTCTTTACCGATTACACATTAAAGGAAAATCTCCCTCTATACCTTCTCGACCAAGAAACCGAGCGTTTTGTGACTATCGAGGATCCGACTCAGGTGATTAAGTGGTAGGTTTTTTGGTAGGCCTTTCCTTTGCTCGGTGATAATCAACCAATAGCTGAACTAGTCTCCCAGCTTCCTTCTGTCTCCCTTTTTCTACAGCCTCTTGTAGTATTTCCTGAATATCTTCAAGCTCGAGCTCCCCTTTTAGGAGCAGATCAAGTATTTCTTTGTCAGTTGGTGGGGGTTTTACTTGCGGTTCTACTATAATTACTGGTGAAACATGCTCCCCAATTACTTGATGTCTAGGCCTTGCCTTCTCTATTCTTCTTTTTTCGCTATAGTTTTCAAGTCCTTTCTTTGCCAAGAATCCTGCTCCGACCGCCACAGCAACCCCTGCTATCCCCAAACCCACAAGTCCTAATCTTCGCAAAATAAAATCCTGATCAGTCACACACAACCCCTTGCACATATACTCAGCAAGGTCTTCGAGATTGATACGGTATGGTGGCAAGCCCTCGATCTCGACGATTACATGCTCACCTTCGATCCTGCACTGACCTGATTCGATCATATCGAGTACTTGGCGGTGAAATCTTCGCCCTTCAAATCTCTTGGTTAGTGGTAGCTCCGCCCGCTCTGCTTCTAAACCCTCTGCCCCAATCGCAAAAAATGCATCAAATATCGGCTCGATATCCCCCTCGCACATCTGAATAGATTCTGTCGCCTCAATTCTGGAGCTCACGCTAGAATATCCCCATGCCACAGCGCCAAGTAATCCCAAAACCAATAGTGTCCTAACATTTTTTATCTGCGCGTCGAGCATGCTGTCCGGCCTTGGCTCCCAGTTTGCAGCTCGTCCAAGCGCATCTTTTACCTTGCCCATATAAAATTTTTCATATCCATATAATTATCAACTTATAATGATATTCCAAATATTATACATCCCTATGCAAATGTCTGAAAATCTCTATACTTGACAACCCATTTCCAAAATTATAGAATCCCATAGAAATAGTTATCAGGAGATCTAAAAATATGTCACTCAATCCAGAAGCCTTGTACCCAGAAGCCTTATACCAAGAAACACAACCTCTTGAATCGCGACCAATGCTCCCCCTCCCTGACAATACCCTAAATACTAGATATACTTTTTCCCCAATTTACAGTACAGGCGATCCTGGCAAGCAAAGTAAGCTTATTGGGTATAGAGTAACCACAAAGGGTACGAAAGACAATCCCAATGGAAACGAATTTATAGTAAAGCCAGATAGTCCTGCTTTCAAAAATTTAACCAACCAAATACTAAGCAACATGGCCGACAGCGTCCAAGCAGGTCTTCCCTTTGACATCGCAGAGAGAGCTCAACAGGCGCTCATAAGATTGGGTATGGAAGATGTCCCAACTGATCCAACAGAAATTCTAGAAATTGTTCAGTCTGCCGGAGAATCATTGCTCACAATAGAGCAAACAAGGACAAAATTGGCAGAGATAAATGCTCAACAAGCATTTCTTAATTTATTCATTGAGTCTCTACACATGAATATGGCTCAATACTTACTTCTTCCCCCTCACGTTCAGGTTGGTCTCAAAGCAACGAGTTTAGCAACTCAGGCGCTTATACTTCAAAAACTAGGGGTAAACGAGAATACCGCAAAAACAGCAAAGATTATAAAAGAAATTACAGCAGATCTCAGTTGGTCTGCAAGAGCGGTTGCTCTCGTCGCTCATCTTGCAGATCAGTTAGCACTTGAGTCAGCAAAAATAATAGGACTTGCAAGTGGTGCCGGCAAGAAAGTCATAGAAGACGCATCCTCTGTATTGCCTGAGGTAGGATATGGAGTAGGTAATGGATTGAGGGGGGTTGTGGATGGTATAACTACAAAATCGCCTAAAGGTAGGGAAAATGACTCAACCGACGTAGAGTTCACGGAACTCGACGACGAGCAGCCAACAACTTATCACCCCGTAGGAATGAATGCTCGTCCAGGAGGAAATCAAAGCAATTACGGCGACCCAATGGGATGATTAACTCAAGCTAGGTAGACTCAAAAGTATCTCTTTTCCATTCCCGTCAACAAATCCATACTTACCACCTTCTACAGCCTTCACAATAAACGGATTCTTGATTCCTTGAGCACTAGCAAATCTTTGAGCGTCGCCTTCCTCCTCAAAGTTGATAAGCACACTTCGACCATTATCCCTCACCAAGTTGAGAAATCCCTTGACACTATCATTCACTGCTCCAACTGGGAAAGATCCGGCAAAATCGCGAAAGCCATCGATCACGACTATCTTGAGATCTGGTTTGATCTTTTCTTTCAATTTACCGCTTGAGTATTCTCGAGCCAAATCCGATGGATCTACATATTGCAACACTCCTTTTTCTCTTGATTCCAAACCACTCCATTTATCGATATCTTTAGTCGCAACTGTAGCTTTTATTCTCGGAAATCTGGGGTTATCAAGGTTCTCCAAGAGAGCCATCGCAACAGCCCATTGAGCAAACTGACCCTCTTGATCTCGATCTATTAGCAATGGCGGATTTGCTTCACTCAAACTTTCCCCCTCTAAAAGCACCGATGCGTACTCAACTTCGCCAAGCACTTCACGCATGTCACGATTAACTAACCAAGAACGGTTGCCCTGTTTTACATCCATGACTAGTGCCATACCATCATCACACACACCAAGGATCAATGCTCCCCACGGCATTGGTCTAAATCTCTTATATACGGCGCTTGCCTCACGCATTATAAGAGAGTTTAGATTCGTTCCTTGCTCGACTGTCATGCCAGTATTCTACCAATTTAATCCTCAAAAATCAACTATAGGTCTTAGTGATCGCTCTGCTATACTTGTGAGAATATGAGTATCGTTTTCTTTGGCGATGATCACTACTCCGCAATCGTGCTTTCCGCGCTCATAGAGCACGTCAAAGCTAGCTCCAAACACGCGATTCAAGCTGTCATCACCACCCGACCCAAACCCAAAGGTAGGGATCAAAAACTCGAGGCCGGACCAGTCGAGATTTTAGCTGGTAAGCATAATCTAAAAGTATTGTATTACGAGTCAAAAGGCGAGGAATTGATCAATCTTATTAAACAGCTTAAATCGGTGGATATCGAGCTCGGTGTCCTCGCCTCGTTCGGGCACATTTTACCCGCAAAACTCTTGTCCGCGATCCCCCGTGGCATCATCAATGTTCACCCCTCGCTCCTCCCCCAATACCGGGGCGCAACTCCCGTCCAACACGCGATCGCGCTCGGTGACCAAGTAACTGGAGTCACTCTATTCCGTCTCACGCCGGCAGTCGACGACGGAGAGATCATCGCCCAAACCGAGGAGCCCATTCTCCCCACAGACACAACGCCCGTCCTCTCCGCTCGCCTATTTGAGATCGGCTCTCGTCTTTTGATCGACTGGCTCTCAGGTTCCCCTACATTACCAGAATCCGAGTTTTCTGATTTATCTGAGTTTTCTGGTTCTCCGATCTTTACCCGCACTTTTACCCGCAACTCAGGCTTTATCGAATGG
>CAZDRB010000040.1:0-6113 GCA_964507925.1 uncultured Pseudomonadales bacterium | reverse complement strand
CGACGGCGGCGAGCCAGGGCTCTGAGAATTTTTCAGCAGAAAAATATCGAAGACCGATTCCTTCTGGGCGCACCATCTGCTAAGATCTAGTTTATGACCAAATATCTAAACATAGCTCTTGTCTTAATCATCATCTTTGTCCTAGGCCTAATAATATTCAAGCCAGGGTCAGACAAGCAGCAGACAAAATTAACAGCTACTACGGAGCCTAGTCCTATGCCAAGTACCAAAACCAAAGAATACGAAAAAGCCAAAGAAGTAATCGAGGAGGGCAAGTCTTATACTGCAATTCTCAAGACTACAGCTGGCGAGATTACGGTCGAGCTCTCGAATGACACTCCAATCACAACCAACAACTTTGTCTTTCTCGCAAAAGAGGGTTTTTATGATGGAGTTATCTTTCACCGCGTGATCTCTGGCTTTATGATTCAAGGTGGCGACCCAACAGGGACAGGTATGGGTGGTCCAGGTTACCGATTCGCGGACGAAGATTTTACCGGCGAATACAAGCGAGGAGTGGTCGCGATGGCCAATGCCGGCCCAGATACCAATGGCAGTCAGTTTTTTATCATGCACGCAGACTATCCATTGCCCCCCAACTACGTGATCTTTGGAATGACTACATCAGGGCTAGAGGTCGTGGACAAGATCGCGAGCGCCAAGACCGGGCCTAGCGACCGACCACTCGACCCAGTCGTGATTAGCTCAGTTGAAATAATCGAAAAATAACATGGTCACAATCACCGGCGGATTACTTGACTCCTTGAAAACCAAAAATCCCGCCGTTTACGACTGGTTTGTTGCCAGGGGCATTGACTTACAAAATCTAGGCAAATACACCTCGTCCCTCGCGCTCGCGATCTCCCTCGCCGTCTCCCAACCCACTGTTTCTACAGCCTCAGTTACTCAGGTCGACGAGCAGCTTCTCGCGATTATCCAGGTTCAAGAACTTCGGGGCAAAAACGACGTCGAGCGCGCGAATCTAGTCTGGCAACGCTACGGACATCTTATTCGCGCCTCAGCCGAAAAATACGACCTCGACCCCAATCTGATCTTTGCCACAATCATGGTCGAGTCAGGTGGCAATACCTACGCAGTGAGACAAGAGCCACGGATAGGCGACGCCTCCTACGGTCTGGGGCAGATCTTATACCGTACCGCGCGGGGCATAGGATACCGAGGGAGCCCAGAAGGCCTTTTTGACCCGGCTGTGAATATTGACTTGATCGGTAAGTACCACAAAAGGAACTTTGACCGCTACGAGGATCTGAGCGCCTCCGAGCTCACAATCGCCTACAACACAGGCTCGCCATACAAGCGACCATATCCAGGTCATATAAATAAATTCAATAAATGGTATAACAGCCTAGTAAACTTGGAGGTAGATCTCTCATGACCAAAGATTCGCAACAGGCTAAAAAAGAAAATCCAGAAATTGTCAGACTTATCGAAGCTTCTCCAGCTCAAGCCTCGTACTTTGTCCTTGCCAAAATTATGATGGAGTTAAAAAAATAGCATGGCTCCACACGAAGTTACACCATACGGCTCTAATATCTATTGGAGCGATGAATTGAATATCCCCAGAACGGAATACGGAGCTAGTTTTAAGGAATATCAAATTCCACAGCGTGCTACCATGAAATGGCCAAACGAGCCCCCTCAAGACGTTCTAGTTCTCGCCAAGTTCCCCAGATTTGGAAAGTTAAATAATCACACCTATCTGGTTCTAGCTCCACCTAGAGAGGGTTTTAGTAATAGATCTCTGTCTGGAATACATCCACAAAGATTGACAATTTTTTGGAATAATACTCGCTTTAGAGAACCAGAAAACAAAAAATGAGCCAGAGAGAAACAGGTTCAGAGAGAACGATTCGTCTAGCCGAAATGATGTACAAACGTAGAATTCGCAAAGATTTTGAATCAGCAATACAGAGAATGGTCGAGTTTAATCAGGGAGGAAAGGAAAATCCTCACTCAATTGTTGAAGAGCTCAATACCTCGCTAATCTGGAAAAACTCACCCATAGAATATGTTCTCGTAGAAGGTAAAGACTCATGGCAAATCATCGGACTTCTCAAGGACTAGACTATTTATTTACTATAGGTAATAATCAATTATTATGAGTAAAGACAAACTCCCAACTACAAATATTCCACCGTCTGTTAGAGAGCAATTTGACCCAAGAGATCTTCCTCATATACCAGGATCTTCAGGTTATCCTAATCTTCCTTCCCATGACAAAGGCGGACATAAAGAGAGATCTCAGAGGAACGACCAAAGAAGAGGGAATTCTCATCAGAGGCATTGGCAGAAAAAACCTCAAAAATAATGGGTGGCTGAGCGGACTCGAACCGCCGACATCCTCCTTCACAGGGAGGCACTCTAACCAACTGAGTTACAGCCACCATATTGCTATGGTATTAAACATGCATATGCGGAGCATATACAACTTGCTGCAAGATTGCCCAGATTTGTAGCAAAGCTACAACAATCTTACAGCCACCACGTTAGTGGTAATACAGAAGCTATGCACGATGCGCATACCTCATCCACCAAGTCAACTAATTATACCAGCATCCCTCTATGAACAAAACCCGAAACCGTGCTATACTAATAGGTCATGAATTTTGCACTAAAGAGCTCCTACAAGCCCGCTGGCGACCAGCCTGAGGCCATCGCTTCCCTCAAGAAGGGCATAGTAGAGGGTGCCAAAAATCAAGTATTGCTCGGCGTCACGGGTAGCGGCAAAACCTACACCATGGCGAGCGTAATCGCGGACCTTAACAAGCCCACGCTCATCATCAGTCACAACAAGACATTGGCCGGACAGCTCTATCAAGAAATGCGTGACTTCTTCCCCGACAATGCCGTCTCCTACTTTGTCTCCTACTACGACTTTTATCAGCCAGAGGCCTATGTTCCAAGCTCCGACATCTACATCGAAAAGGAGGCGGACATTAACGATAGGATCGACAAACTCCGTCTGCAGGCAACAACCAACATTATGACGCGGAAAGACGTGATCGTCGTCGCCTCAGTCTCCTGTATCTACAACATCGGCGATCCCCGGGAATACGGCAAGTTCGAGCTCCCGATCTACCTTGGTCTCAAAACGGGCTGGAGCGAACTCGGCGAAAAACTCATTGCCATGCAGTACGCGCGCTCAGAATACGAGTTTACCCGCGGTACCTTTAGGCTCCGCGGCCAAGCGCTCGACATCTACCCCGCCTACCAGGACACGAGCTTCCGCGTCGAGTTTGACCACGATTCTGTAACCTCCATTGCTGAGTTTGATCCTATCTCCGGCAAACCATCAACCATTAACCATCAACCATCAACCATCGTTATCTACCCCGCCAAGCACTATCTCCTCGACCCCGAGCGCTTCGCCAAAGTCGAGTCTGCTATGCGCGCCGACCTGGCCAAAGAACACAAGGCATTCATCGCTCAGGGCAAGCAAGTAGAGGCCCAAAGGCTACTTCAGAGAACAAACTATGATCTTGAAACGATCAAAGAACTCGGCTACGTCAATGGCATCGAAAACTATAGTCGCTACTTTGACGGGCGCGCTCCAGGTGAGCGTCCGTTCTGTCTCCCTGATTACTTTAACCACGCTTACGGCTCAGACTGGCTCACAATCATCGACGAGTCTCACATGACGATCCCCCAAATTCGCGGGATGTACCACGGCGATCAGGCCAGGAAAAAAACCTTGATTGACTACGGCTTCCGCCTCCAGGCAGCAATCGACAACAGGCCTCTCAAGTTTGACGAGTTTTATGACCTGGTTCCACAGTTTATCCATGTCTCAGCGACACCAAACGACTGGGAAATAAATGAGTCTGGAGGGAAAGTAGTCGAACAACTCGTTCGCCCAACTGGAATTATCGATCCCGAGATCGAGATTAGATCATCTAATAACCAGATCGAGGATGTCATCAAAGAGATCAAGATTAGAGCCGAAAAGTCCGAACGCGTGCTAGTGACTACATTGACCAAAAAAACTGCCGAAGATCTCTCAAGCTACCTCCTTGAGCAGGGTGTCAGAGCCAACTACCTCCACTCCGACGTCAAGACTCTCGAACGCACCGATATTCTCGAAAAGCTCAGAAAAAATGACTTTGACGTCCTGATCGGAGTCAATCTCCTTAGAGAAGGGCTCGATCTACCAGAGGTTACGCTCGTTGCAATCCTCGACGCCGACCAAGAGGGATTCCTCCGCTCGCGCGTCTCACTTATTCAAACCATGGGTCGAGCTGCAAGAAACATCAAGGGACAAGTCATCCTCTACGCCGAAAAGATCACCGGCTCGATGAAAGAAGCAATCGAAGAAATTAAAAGGCGTCGTGAGCACCAAATAAAGTTCAACAAAAATCATGGCATCACCCCACAAACTATTATCAAACCAGTGCGCGAAAAAATCGTCGATGAAAAAGAAGATATTTCCGTGTGGAATAGTCTCGACAAAGAAACTACTAACCATCAGCTGTTAGCTATCAACCAAGATGCCCTCACCCCAGTTGACCGCGCCAAGTGGATTAAAAAACTCGAGCGGGAAATGAAAAAACTTGCGAGTACCATGCAGTTCGAGGCCGCAATCGAAGTGCGCAACAAGCTCCGCGAGCTCAAGACTATTAGTCATTAACCATAAACTATGAACCATATAAAAATTCGCGGTGCACGTCAGCACAACCTCAAAAACATCGATCTCGATATACCAAAATACAAATTTGTGGTTATGACCGGCGTCTCAGGGAGCGGCAAGTCCTCGCTCGCATTCGACACCATCTATGCCGAGGGACAGCGTCGCTACGTCGAGTCATTATCTTCCTATGCCCGGCAGTTCTTGGGACTTATGGACAAGCCAGATGTCGACCGCATCGACGGCCTCTCACCCAGTATCTCAATTGATCAAAAGACCGTCTCCCACAACCCTCGTTCAACTGTTGGTACCACGACCGAGATCTACGACTATCTGAGACTACTGTTTGCGAGAATTGGTCATCCCAAATGTCCAAACGACGGCACCGAAATCAAAAAACTCTCGCTCGACGAGATCGTAACCCTCGTCATGGAGGAGATTCAGACAATCGCGATTGCAGAAAAAGCTATTCCTCAGATTTTCTCCCTCATCTCGCCTGTAGTCAAAAACAAAAAAGGTGAGTTCAAGGAACTATTCGACAACCTCCGTTCAAAAGGTTTTTACGAAACACTGATTGACGGTCAAGCCTACAATCTAAACGACGAAATTAATCTCCTCAAGGCCAATCCGCACACAATCTCAGCAGTCATCGACAAAATTAGCGTAACCGGACGTGATCTCAAGGACGCTGTGAACCTCGGCAACCTCAAGTCGAGGATCACAACCGCCGTCGAACAAGCAACCAAGCTCTCCTCAGGCCTCATAATTCTCAAGTCTGAGCATACCGAAATTCTCTACTCCGAAAACTATGCCTGCCCAATCTGTGGCCACTCACTCCCCGAGATCGAACCCCGCATGTTTTCGTTCAACTCGCCGCTCGGTGCCTGCGAAACCTGCAAGGGTCTTGGCACTATTCAAAAAATCGATCCCGAGCGGATCATCAATCCTCGCTTGTCATATAACGAAGGGGGCATTTTACCCCTCAACCGTATCCTAGTCTACGAAACTTGGTACACCAGGCTCATCAAAACCGTTGCCGAGATCGAGGGAGTTAGCTTGACGCTCCCTCTAGGTCAGCTCTCCAAACGAGATCTCGATATCCTTCTCTACGGCACTGGCAAAGAATACCAGGTGCAGGGAACGAACATGAAAGGCCAAAAGACCACAATCAAAGAAGCCTGGGACGGCATCATCCCTCGCCTTGAGTCCAAGTACTTCGAGACTCAGAGTGAGTGGTCTAGGCTCGATATCCATCAATACATGAGAGAAGAACTCTGCGCGAGCTGTCAGGGAGCCAAGCTCAAAAAAGAAGTCCTCGCAATCACAATCGACAATCAAAACATCAATGACTTTACACGGCAATCTGTTTCGAGTCTCCAAAAATACTTCTCTTCCGACCTCGCGGGTCGCCTCAACGCCTACGAGCTCCAGGTAGGGCAGGGGATTCTCAAGGAGGTTACAAGTAGGTTGA
>CAZDRB010000039.1:0-6178 GCA_964507925.1 uncultured Pseudomonadales bacterium | reverse complement strand
TTGAGGGGTCTCTGGTTATGCCTTTCATTTGATAGGTCATGACAAGAGCGCGGTCGAGGAGGGCCTCTTCTTGGGGATTCATGTCGCCAACCATGATTTTGATGAGCGAGTGGAGAGAGATGATTTTGAGGGCTAGCTCATTTTCGTCTGGCTCTTCGACCTGAGGAAGCTCGAAGGGGTTGATGCGGCTAGGGGAGTTAAAGGAGAAGTCGATGTAGGTTCCGCCGAGCGCCCCCGCGAGCTTTCTATACTCGTCTTCTGGGTCGATGACGATAACCTCGGTCTCAAAAAGGAGCGAGCGAAGTATTTCGAGCTTAACCATGTATGACTTGCCTGATCCAGACTTGGCAAAGACGACCATGTTGGCGTTTTCGAGCGTGAAGCGATCAAAGACCACGAGCGAGTCATTGTGCTCGTTGATGCCGTACATAATACCTTCGTTGGCGGTGAGCTCTGAGCTTGTGAAGGGGAAGGTGGTTGCGAGACTGGTTGTGTCCATGTTGCGATTGATCTTGAGTTTGTCGAGACCTGTTGGAAGGGTGGTTTTGAAGCCATCCTCGATTTGGAGCGAGGCGGTTTTGGCGACGATTAGGAGAGCGCCGAGAGCTGATTTAATATGATTAGTAACTCGGTCCAGAATATCTTTTTTGTCGTCACGAATTGTAATGTAGAGACCAAACTGGAAAAACCTCTCTGCGCCTTTGGCGAGCTGTTCTTGAAGGGATCTGGCATCTTCGAGCTTGACCTGGGTATCAATGTTGATGATGCGACCACGCTGAATGTCTCCCTGGAGCTCGGCCTCCATTTCGGCGATCTTTCTCCTTAGGTCCTCGATAACCCCTTTGCCGTCGACGGGGTAGATAAACATTGAGATTGAGAGGGAGTGGGGAAAGTTGATGAGAGGCGAGAGCCAGTTGGCATTGACGAAGCGAGGGTAGCCGGCCACAAACAGGGTGCGGTAGTAGGTGTCGTTGATTTTGATGTCAGAAAAATCCACCTCGATTGCCTCGGGGGCAATAACGTCCTTGACGTTGGTCGTGCCCTGGGAAAGGGCCGTGATCGCGGGTGATGTAGTTGGGGGTTGGTTGTCTTCGCCTGGCGACTTTGAGCTAAATTTGCCACCAAAAAGGGAAGGCAGGTTCAGTTTTGGCATAATAGATTTAGTATAGCAGGGTTAATGATGAGAATATCGAATCTGCCTCGCGCGTCTCAAGCGCAAAAACAGATTAAAATTATTTAGCGATGTTTGGAGCGACGATCGCTTGTTCGTAATCTGCCGAGGGGGCAAACTTTTGACCCTTGACTGTTGAGTTGTAGGAGCCGTGAAAAAGCTGAATGAGGCTCTGAGAATTAAGTTGTTTGGCGGCAAGGCCTATTTTGGCAAGCTGCTTTATAACATGATCTCGCTTGGGCTCGAGATCGGCCCGGGCTTTTTGAAGAAGCGCCTCGTTGATCTCGACTTTCCCGGAGAGGGTGACTAGCTGATAAGAGACGACGAGATAGAATTTTTTGTCGAGCACGTTTTGTTCTGTAATCGTCGTCTCAATAAACTGGCGGTACTGTGCCATCCTGGTTTTGAGAACCTCGTTCTTGAGCTTTTTCTCTTGGGCCGTAAGCAGCTCGAGATAGGCGCTAATATCTTTTTTTTCGGACTTGATCACGATCTGAACGGGGAAGGAGAGCGAGTTAAGAAGTCCGGCGTAAGAGTAGATGGTTGCGTCTTGTTCTTCCTCGGAGAGGAGACCAAAGTTGATCGCGGAAACCTGAATAACAAGACTACAGATTCCATTTTTGAGGATGACAAGGTCGTCTTGAATTGTTTCGATGTCAAGATGATCCTGGGTGGTTGCAACGATGATATTGTCGGGCATAGTTACCAGTATATAGCTAATAGCTTATGGTTCATAGTTTAGGCTCCAGCGCGGAGCTCGATTGGTGAGAGGACAGAGTTTGCAACCTCGATTTGTTGGGGAAGGAAGGAGAGACCTTCTTTGTCGACCTCGACAATATATTTTCCGGCCCCGAGCGGGGTCGAGGTATAAAACTGTCCGAGCGAGTTGGTTTTCATCGCCCTTGCCGGGATTCCGTCCGCGCTAACTATCTGGACAATCGCGCCCTGGACGAGCTTGCCCTCCTTGTCTACAACTGCCCCCGTGATTAAGTTTGGTTCTTTGGGGGAGGCGGGCATGGTAATGTTTTTTGGTTTAGTTAAGACCTTTGGTTCTTGTTTGGAGATAGATGCGACTGAGGGAGCCGTAAAGATAACTTTTTCTTGAGACGATGCCTCGGGAGGATTGGGCGCTGGTGCCGGAGGAGCTGGTTTGACTATTTTAATCTGGTCAAGCGCCCCTTGAGAGCCAAGCTTGCGAATAGTTATGCTGGGCTTGGAAACAATTTTTTCGTGAGAATTTGTTGCTGGAATAACTGGCTGTTCAGAAAAAAGAGAGTTAATATTTTTGAGTTGTTCTGATTCTAATTCAGAAAGACTTGTTTTTTGAGGAGCTGAGGACATAAGAGCAGGAGCCTTAATTGTTTTTGAAACAGCGTTGGTTTCTTCGCGCGCGCGACTGGTAAAAGTAAAGAGCGGAGGGGTTTTGGCGGTTTTTTTCCAGGTAAAGCGAGTGGGGGCGTAGATGGATCTGATGAAGTTAACGATCCACTGGTCAAGTGGGCGATCCTCGACTGGAAAAAAAGCGAGCCCGATCCCGGCAAGTGCGGACATGATGACAAGTGGCCACTTGATGAAAAACACAAGATTGCTGGCAAAAAATAGGTATGCCAAGATAAGCCCAGCGACGAGTTCGAGAAACTGTTTGAGTGTCATGTCGCCAACAAGTCGAAATTGGTACTGAGTGACGTTTTGAGGAACGGGGTGCTGTTGCATACACTACCAGTTTATCAGACAATCAGAATGCTCGGTGAGCCAGAGAATCGGCAGTTCGGCTAGTCGGAAATGATGTAATTATGAGACGCAGGATCTAACCCATTGGTCTTCACCCAAGATCTAATTATGGAGATTGCCGACTCGGGAGCGAGATCAGTATTTTTGAGTGTAATTTGGAGCGTTAGAGGAGCAGAATAGACGACTCGAAAGGAGGTTGTTTCATAGGGGGTTTTTTGACCAAGAGGATAGTCCCTTGAGAGCTCGTTTTGCATAGAGTCAATGAGTTTTATATCCTGTTGTGTTTGGAGCGCTGTGAGCTCGTGAGTTAACAGAGCCTCTCCTTTCCACATCAGTGTAACGACATAGCGAGTTCCAGAACGAAAAGCAGGAGAATGGGTTGCAATAAGAGTATTTATGTTTTGACCCTTGATTTGCCAAGACATATCAGGCGTTGAGGAAATGGCAAAGTCGTTGGCTGAGACCTCGTCCTTAAACTCAAAAACGATAGGGGATAGAAGATCAACCTGGATCGAGTTATTTGGGGGAGTTGCTGAAATAAGCTCTGGGACAGTGATGGGGCGGCGAAGCAAGAGAACGATTCCAATAATTAGCCCGAGAATGAGAGTGAAAATTAAGATTTTTTTGATCATATCTTTTTTAAGTATCCCGCAACGTTGGTTTTTGGTAAACAGTTGTTGGCGTTGACGCATCCTGGACAAGATGAGTTTGCGTCTATTAGACAGACAAGCGCTCCGGCATCTTGAGAAAAGATTCCGATGTGACCAGGGGCGTCGTCACTGCAGGTCCCGCTTGAGCGAAAGACGATGGGGTCTCCCTGTTGTGCTCCAACTAACCCAGATACAAATTGGTATCCTGGGGCGACGTTGTTTGCGTAGCTGCATGCGTTTGCTCCAGCAAGTGAACCACCAACACAGGCTATTGAGGCTTGAACAAACCCAACACATTGAAGATAGGTGTAGGCTGATGCCGAGCGCTCGATTATTGAAGCAACCTCTGGAGCTATGGCCTTGGCGATCAAACAACCAATACCGGTTGTGCTGATTCCTTCCCCTGTAACTGATTGGCCGTAGCAGGCGGTTAAGTACTCGACTAAGCAGGTTGCACATACAGCAACGGGGCTGGCCCCCGTCTCCCCCTGGTCACAAACTACACTAGTAAAAACCTGAGTGAGATAGTTGTTAACATCTAGTTCGGTTGTGGGCTTAAAGACGTAAAAGAGCAAGAGAAGGCTCGCGACTATCGCAAGCGAGACCCCTGCCGCGAGGGTAAATAATCCAGCGAGGGCAGAGGCTATTCCGGCGACAAAGGCAATGCCTGCAGCAAAGAACCCAGATGTTGCACCAAGTATTAGGGCGGGAAGACCAGTAATAAAGGCGACGGTTGCTCCAAGCGTGATCGGGAGCCAGTTGAGAACCTTGTCTCGGAATCCTCCCGCATTTGTAATAAAATCTTTTAATTTTTTGAACCCTATTTTGGTTAGTTCCCAAACAACTTGGGCGGCGAGAATAACAAGCCCAACCCCTGCACTACTTGTGCCAATGCCGGCGAGCGTGGTCGCGATTTTTGAACCTAGGCCAGCGGCGATTTTGTTGCCACCCGTGATTATGGCCTTTTCAACCCCTTCCCAGATAGCAAGCTTGGCTGCGTCGAAGGACTTTTGACCAAATTTTTTGGCGGTCCAATCTAGTAGGTTGCCCCATTTTTTCTCAAAGAAAAAATGGGTAGCGCCAGCCCAACTGCCTTCGTTCTTGATAAATCCTTTGGTAAAACCATGAACTTCTCGGCCAATCACGGAGTATAGTCGATTACTCGACTCACTCAGGGTCTTGGACCAGACATTGATGCGGGAGGCAATGTTTAGCTGTAGCTCGAGCCATTTGTCGACAATTAGCTTATTAGGATTGAGAAGAGGATATCTCTCTTCGAGCGCTAGCCACCAATCGGCGAGAGTGGCAAATGGCTTGTTAATTTCGTGATGGATGCTCTCGTACTCAGACATGAGTTTGTGATAAAAGCGAGACACTGGCGCGGTTGTTGAGAGATAGTTACCACGAGCTTGGGCAATACGATGTCTAATGCGGAAAAAAATATTGTCCTGGAGAGCCCCTTGATAAAAGGCATTGTTATCGCGCGCGCTGATTAGATTTTGAATTTTGACAAGCTCTTTAGTGTCTTGAGCCTGGAGAAAAGCCTCTTCGAGGGTTGTGACCCCATGTCTCTGAAGCACTTCGTTTGTAAGCTCGGCAATGTCCTTTGGTTTTAACCAAGGAGTGTTAAGGTCTACGCCGACATCTCTAGCTATCTTTGAAGTCGCAATTAGCTGAGGGGAGCGGTCTGAGAGCTCGACTCCAAGCAGTCGAGAGCGCTCGAGAACCTCTATTTCTTCGAGATATGGAGTGAGAGGATAAAGAGCACTTAGCGATCCCTGGTCTAGTCCGGACATAGCGAGAGCATCACTGAGAATGTCCCCTCCATCTTGGTGCTCTCTACCTCCAGCCAAGTCAAGGATTTTTGTGCGAATCGCCCTTCCTAGCACAGATTTTTCTCTAGCTGGGGCGTTGGGGACAAGTGCGTCGATCATGGTTTCGACATCACTTAGTTTGGGCGAAAGCGAGCCCAGATCTCGAATTGTTTCTAGGTCAGCAAGATACTCTTCTTCGTTGTCAGTATAAACTTCTTCGATTGTCTCGTTAATTTTTTGCTCGAGTTCTAAAAAATCTTGTTCTGCGGAGCTTGAGTATGCAATATGGATCGCGTTGTTAATGTTTTGGTGTCCCGGGAGATGTAGTAGAAGGTGATTGATTTTTTCGGGGGTAAAGTCAGAGATGTTTCGAAAAGCTGCTGAGTTGGCGGCAATCATTTGAAGAACTAAGGCGCGGGTTTCCGCGTCCGGAATACTGGCAAGTATCTTGGTTTTTGAAAGATTTGAGGAGAGTTTGCCGACAAACTTGTCTTGGATAAGATCGATTTGAGTCCTTCTCAACTTGAGAGCTTTGTCAAGAACTTGTCCTTTTGGAGAGGCTGGAGGATCTCTAAAGACCGGCTGTTTTGCTTGATCTAGGATAAGGTGATAGCTCGCCGCGACCTCGGTAGACTTGCCGATAAGATTAGTTTGAAGATAATCGAGGAGTCTAGTTGCACGAAGATTAATACTTCCGCGGTCTCCGACGGGGAGACCTCCCTCAGGGGAAGCGGCACAGGAGCTAATGATTTCCCAGGCTTCTTTTGGCGAAGCGGTGATTATCCCATCTTCTGTACTAAAGTTAACAGGGC
>CAZDRB010000038.1:0-6187 GCA_964507925.1 uncultured Pseudomonadales bacterium | reverse complement strand
AAGCAGAGCTAAAACTAGGTACCCAATACTTTCGAATGAGTCTAGACCTTCGTTGAGCGAGTCGAGTGCGCCTAGGCTAGTAAAGCCGAGATAGAGATAGAAGAGGTTGCGCACGCTGTAGCCGACGAGGGTGGTCCACAAAAAGGTACGTAGATTGATCTTGAGAAGGCCACTGACCACCGAAACTGGAGCCGTTGGGATAATCGGAACTGCGCGAAGTAGAAGCATGACGAGATCATCCTTCCAGCCCCCTGCAAGTTGTGAGCCGATCCGTTCGACGTCCTTGTGGGAGACGCCGATAAACTTGCCAAACTTGAGGAGAATTACGTCCTCGGCTTTGTCAGAAATGAGGTAGACAAAATAGCTCGCAATAGTCTTGGCGAGACTGCCAAACAAAGCAAGAAAGACGATGGTAAAAAAAGTATTGCCGGCCGAGGCTGCAAGAGAGCCACCAAGAGTCATAACCACAGGTGACGGGATCGGGGCAATAAGCTCTTCGATAAAGGCACCGATTGCGACAAACCAAGGTAAAGGGATCGTGAGCGAGAGCTCGTGGAGGTAGTCGATAAAAGTGTTGATAAAGTTTGAAATCATCCATTTAGTTTAGCTCGAATGCTACAATTACACAATGACAAATACCCTATATGTGATCGGAACTCCCATAGGTAACTTAGAGGACGTGACACTTAGGCAAATTAGAGTACTTGAAGAGGTAGAAGTTTTGTTTTGTGAGGATAGTCGAGTGAGTTCTAAGCTTGTTAATTCTTTGCTCGCAAAGGGCCTTGTTGCTCGAAAGCCACGCTATATCCCGTATAACGAGTTTAACGAAGACCACATTTATCAGGAGCTAGTGAGGATGGTTGGTGAGGGGGTCAAGGTAGGACTAGTTACTGATGCTGGGATGCCGGCTATCTCTGATCCTGGGTACCGAGCAATTAGAGAATGCCTGAATGCAGGATATGAAGTAAAAGTGATACCAGGACCAACGGCCTTGACGACGGCGCTCCCCTATTCTGGAGTCGGAGGCGAGATTGCGCTTTACCTCGGTTTTTTGCCAAAAACTAGTGGCAAGGCAACAAAAATATTGCGCTCGAGCTTGGCGCTCATGAGAGAGCTCCCATCAACACGGCTAGTCCTCTACGTGTCGCCACACCGGCTAGTAAAGGATCTAAACTTGATCAAAGAAGTCATGGGTGAAGTGAGTTGCGTTTTGATGCGAGAGCTGACTAAGCAGTATGAGGAGCGAGTTGAGGCGAGTGTGAGCGGGTTAATCGAGAAATATGCAAAATCGAAGGTAAAGGGTGAGCTGGTCTTAGTGGTGTCAAAGCAGTGAATGGCCGGTCATGGAGGCAGGCTGAGTCAAACCAAGCAGTTTGAGAATAGTTGGGGCTACATCTCCAAGAACGCCTTTGTTGAGATATTTACCCTTGTTTAAAAACTGCTTACCGACAACAAGAAGTGGCACGGGGAAGTCGGAGTGTTCGGTATCAACACCTCCGTGCTTGAGATTGATTAATTCTTCGGCGTTGCCATGATCGGCGGTAATCAAAACGGTAAGATCGTCCTCTTTCATGGCCTCCTGATAGATGAGCTCGAGGCAAGTATCGATATAGCTACAAGCTTTGATTGTAGCCTCGAGATTGCCAGTGTGGGCGACCATGTCGGGATTGGGATAGTTGATGACAATGAGGTCGTAGAGATCGGCTTTCATGGCTGCGAGGAGTTTTTTGGTTTGTTCTTCTCCAGACATTTCGGGCTGAAGGTCATAGGTTGCGACCTTTGGTGAAGGGGTGATCTTGACGTCTTCCCCCGGAAAAGACAGCTCCCTTTGGCCATTAAAGTAATAAGTCACAAAGCGCTCTTTTTCGCTTTCGGCAAGTTTGAGCTGTCTTTTGCCAGACAAGGCAATGACGCGAGACAAGGGCATCTCGACAAACTCGGGAGGAAAAGCGATCTCGACTGGCAAGTCTTTTTCGTACTCAGTCATGGTGACGAAACATAGATCTTGTGGCCTAGTTGGTCTAGCAAAGATTTTTGTGGGACTGGACTTTGGAGCCAAATGGGTTGGTTGATACTTGATCTGATAAGGATCAAATGAATCACCTAAGTGTACAAAATCCTCGTCGGACAGGGTGAGTGCGCGAGTAAGCTCACGGGGGCGGTCGATGCGATAGTTGTAAAAGACGACGCTGTCCCTGGACTTGATTCTGGGTAGGACCTGGCCGTTGACAAGCGGCAAGATAGGTTTGATAAATTCGTCGTTTTCGCCACTTTCGTGCCGAGATTTTATTGTTTCGAGAAGATTGTTAGTTTGTTCTCCTACCCCCTCGACAATCCCTGAGTAGGCAACCTGAATACGCTCCCAGCGATGATCTCGATCCATCGCGTAGTAGCGTCCCATGACCGTTGCAATTTGGCCGATCCCAATTTCTTTGATTTCTTTTTCAACCTCTTTGAGATAGGTAGATGACGAGGTTGGAGCGGAGTCTCGTCCGTCGGTAATTAAGTGTAAATAGACCTCGGCAAGTTTTTGTTTTTTACAAAAAGCCAGTAAGGCGTAGAGATGATCATTACTCGAGTGAACTCCACCCTGACCGATAAGGCCCATGATGTGAAAATTGGAGCCATGCTTCCTCGAATTTTCAACGGCTTTTAGAAGAGCTTTGTTTTCGAAAAAGCTGCCTGAAGATATTGCCATGTTGATTCGAGGTAGATCTTGATAGACAATGCGTCCGGCACCAAGGTTGAGGTGCCCAGTTTCGGTATTGCCAGCCTCGCCTTTTGGGAGTCCAACCGATTCTCCTGATGCGGCGAGCTCGGTGTGAGGAAAAGTTGAGATTAGCTTGTCATAGGTTGGGGTACTTGCCAGTTTTATAGCGTTCCCTTCGTAGACGGGTCCGTTGCCCCATCCGTCAAGAATGACTAAAACGACACGTGATCTCTTCATAGTAGATATGACTCTATTTCCAAAAGTCGATTGTACTTGGCGACACGTTCCCCTCTGACGGGAGCACCAAACTTGGCGTAGTTTGCCCCCATTCCAACCGCAAAATCAGCAATAAATGAGTCATTTGTCTCTCCGGAGCGATGCGAGGCTATTGTTGTTATGTTGTTTTTGGCTGCAAGCTGCATAAGTTCAACCGTCTCTGTGATGGTTCCGATTTGATTGGGCTTGACGATGACGGCTGAGGCACTTTTGTTATCGATCGCTTTTTGAAGTTGTTTGGGGTTGGTTGTGACTAGGTCATCAGCGATGATCATGATGCCAGTTGGAAGCGATTTTAATAGCTTGCTCCAGCCTGCCCAGTCTTCTTGTTCAAGGGGATCCTCGATGCCTAGAAGTCCGTAATCTTGAACCAATTTTTGATATAGGGAGATTAGACCATCTTGGTCAAGGGGTTTGGGAGAGTCTTTGATATGATATTTACCGTCATGAAAAAATTCGTCGGCGGCGACGTCAAGACCGAGAAAAAGATCTTGGCCAAGCCTGTAACTCGAGTTTTTGATGACGAGGGCCATAATTTCTAGAGCATCAGCATTGGTAAAGAGATTGGGAGCAAACCCTCCTTCGTCGCCGACGCTGTGGACCGCGTTGCGGTGAATAAGTTCTTGCTTGAGGTTATACCAAGTCTCGGCACCAGCACGAAGGGCCTCGCTAAAGGCCATTTTGGTTGACGGGATAATATGAAATTCCTGAAAATCTAGGTTGCCAGCGCCGTGTTTGCCCCCGTTAATTAGGTTAAAGATAGGACCGGGAACTTTTAGATTTGCCCCTGAGCGGTAGCGAGAGGCAATGTATTTAAAAAGCGGTAGCTTGTAACTACTTGCAGAAGCCTTGAGACAAGCGATCGAAAGCGCAAGAATAGAGTTGGCTCCAAGACGACTTTGATTGCTCGTGCCGTCGAGCTCGAGCATAATTTGGTCTATTTTTTCTTGCTCAACTACATTTTGGTTGATGAGCTTGGGTGAGATAACATTGACAACATTGTCTATTGCTTTTAGGACACCTTTGCCTCCGTAGCGTTTGGGGTCGCCGTCTCTGAGCTCGACATCTTCGTTTTTGCCGGTGCTTGCACCTGAGGGGACAGAGGCTGTACCATATGCGCCGGAGTCGGTCATGACCGAGACTTCGAGGGTGGGATTTGCGCGAGAATCAAGGATTTCGCGGGCGATGATACGAGTAATTTTTGGCATGTTAGTTAGTAAATAGTAAATAGTTCATAGTTAACGGCGAGAGATAAGCTTGTGCTCAGTTTTGTAGATTACTTCGCGGGTCTTTTCGAGGACATCTGGGGTAACTGAGACACTCGTGACTCCTTCGCGGCACAAAAACTCGGCAAAGTCTGGATAGGTGCTTGGTGCTTGGCCACACACCGAGACGGTGACGCCTCGTTTGTGAGCTGTACGGATTATGTGCTGAAGCGCCCAAAGGACTGCTGGGTTTCGCTCGTCATAGTCGGCGGCGACACTCTCGTTGTCGCGGTCGGTTCCAAGCATAAGCATAGTGAGGTCGTTCGTGCCTACTGAGACGCCGTCAATACCGACGTCGATGAAGGTGTCAAGGAGGATAACATTAACGGGGATCTCGACCATCATCCAGAGTTTAAAACTCGGACTGCGGGACAAGCCGGCCGCAACCACGATTTTTTTGACTTCCTGCATTTCGCGAACGTTTCTGACAAAAGGGATCATGAGCCAGAGATTTTTGAGGCCCATTTCGTTTCTCACTTTTTTGATTGCTTCGAGTTCTAGCTCAAAAACCTTGGGGTCGTGAATGTAGCGATAGGCACCTCGGTAGCCAAGCATGGGGTTGGGCTCCTCTGGTTCGTAGTCCTCCCCTCCCTTGAGATGTCGATATTCGTTGGTCTTGAAGTCTGAGGCGCGGTAAATGACTGGTCGTTCGCCAAAAGCCGAGCAAATCTTGGCCATGCCCTCGGCGAGGGAGTTTACAAAGACGTGGGCTTTTTTGTCTTTGATGAGTTTTTTGGGATGAATCCCAATGCCGGCCATCATAAACTCGGCTCGGAGAAGTCCGACGCCATCGACACTCCCTTTGGCGATTTCACCTGCGAGTTCGGGCTCGCCAAGATTGACATAGACTTTGGTAGCAGTTTTTAGAGCCGGCTTGTCAGAGGTAAAATACACAGGCTCGGGTGCAGTAGTGCTCACTGAGGAGGGCTTGAGCGAGCTTTGATAGATCTTGCCTGAGGCGCCGTCGACCGTAATGACGTGACCTTGCTTGAGAGTTTTGGTCGCTGTCTTAGTACCTACTACACACGGCACGCCTAGCTCGCGACTCACGATTGCTGCGTGGCTGGTCTGACCCCCTTTGTTTGTGACGATCGCAACCGCCTTTTTCATAGCGGGAACAAAGTCTGGTGTAGTCATGTCGGTCACGAGAATATCACCGCGCTTGATCTTGTTGATATCTTTGGCTGACTTGAGGATATTTACGATCCCCGTGACTATCCCAGGACTTGCGGGCTCGCCTTCGAGAATAAGTTTGCCAGAGATAGATTTTTTTTGAACTTCTCGAGCGTCATTTTTGGCTGTGGTTGCCTCGACGGTTGTGATCGGGCGAGTCTGGACAACGTAGAGCTTGCCGTTTTCGATTGCCCACTCGGAATCTTGGGGGAAAAAGTAGTGCTGGTGAAGCTTTTTTCCGAGCTTGGCTACCTCCTCGACTTGTTTGTCGGTGAGCTTCCTCTTGTTTTGCCGGGACTTGGGCACTTTGCGGTCGGTATTACCCTCGCCTGACCTGACCATCTCGATAGTTTGGGGGACAGATTTTGCTGAGACGATTTTGAGCGAGGCCTTGTCTACCTCGTAGTGATCGGGGGTGATTGCACCCTGGACAATTTTTTCGCCAAGCCCCCAGATCGCCTCGACAATGATCTTGGTTTTGTCGTTTGTGACGGGGTTGATGGTAAACATGATTCCGGAGACATCAGACTGAACCATCTTTTGCACGGGGACGGCAAGAGCTACCTTGAAGTGGTCAAATTTTTGCTGAACTCGATAGTAGATCGCGCGGGGTTCAAACAGACTGGCCCAAGCACGGCGCACGTGAACGAGGAGCGAGGCGTCCCCTCGGATATTAAGATAAGTCTCCTGCTGACCGGCAAAGGAAGCTTGAGGCAAGTCCTCGGCGGTTGCGGAGCTCCTGACTGCGACCCAAGAATTGGCA
>CAZDRB010000037.1:0-6209 GCA_964507925.1 uncultured Pseudomonadales bacterium | reverse complement strand
GTAATAAGAACTAAAGGATAATTCCCAGGTTTTGCCAGTAAAATCTTCGATTGGGCTAATTTCTTTGAGGTATTTCTGAAGTTCGACTTCGAGGAAGTTTTGGTAAGATTCGCGCTGAACCAGAGTAAGATCGAGGTTTGGGAGATTGATGTTCTCGTCACCCCAATATAGCCGCTTCTTCTGTGTCATGAAATAAGTACCTTTTATATATGATCGCCAAAATATAAAAATGGACGTACACTGGTCTCGTACGCCCAACTAGTGACGGGCAAGAGCGTATTTAACCATAATCTACGAGAGGCGTCAAGAGGGGGAGCAGAAACGGCTATTTGATGTATTTTGCTATATTTTGATTGTGTTCTTCGAGGGTCGCCCCGTAATGGATTTGGCCGGTGCGGTCATGTAGATAAAACCAATAAGGGGAGCTTGCTGCGTTTTTGACCGCCTGGATGGATGACAATCCTGGATTGCAGATCGGGCCTGGGGGCAAACCTCGATTTTGATAGGTATTGTAGGGAGAGGAAAGCTTGCGATCGAGGAGCGTCGTGTTGGGCCACCAAGCGCCTTTTTTGCCGAGAAAGTACTGGACAGTCGCGTCCAACTCAAGTGGCCAACCAGCGTCAAGGCGTTTTTGGAGGATACCAGCGACGATCGGCTTTTCCTCGTTGCCTCTGGTTTCACGCTCGACAAGCGAGGCCATGATGAGAGTATCGCGATCGATCTCCCCGACTTTGGTGACAAAGTTGTCGTGCATGAGCTTGACCAGCTCGGCTGAGGTTATGCCATTTTTGACGAAATAGGTATCGGGAAAAAGCTGACCCTCGAGACCTTTGGCTGCAGTTAGGAATTCTGGGATCGAGAGACCTGCCGCTTCGGCAATTTGTTCGGTGCGGTAACCCTCAGGAATAGTTAGGATTTGGTCAAGGGCGAGCCCCCGAGTCATGGATCTTGCGATCGTCAGCGGCGAGCTATCTGGGGAGAGATTATAGTATCCTGCCTGGAGAGTAAGGTTGTGCAGGCGGACAAGGGCGCGAAAATAGAGGGGGGAGCGAATAAGTCCAGCTTCATCTAAGTCTGAGGCGATCTTGACGACACTTGAACCCATTTCGACAACAAAATCCTGAGGAGCACTTTGCGAGGACGCCGGGAGAGTTAACCTGTAGGCAAAAAGAACGAGTGCGACCAGAGCAAAAAAACTAAACTTCGCTAAAGAGCGCCCGGCGGTATTTTTTCGTGGCTTTGTCATAGATAAAGATGCGCCCGCATTTGCAAGTAATTTTGTCTGATCCCTTGGCTCCTGCTTCGCGTTTGCCTTTGACAAGTGGTGTGCCACAGCCCACACACTGACCTTTGCCAAGTAGCCAGGACTGAATAGGTGCGATTACGTTTTTGAGCATAGCCCTAGTTTACACTATTTTTTAATTCCAAGTAATCTTCGAGGATCAGGCAGGCAGCGTAGCTATGGTCGTTTTGCTTTTTGGCGCGTGAGGCGCCGGCCTCGACTAGCTTGGAGATCGCCTCCTGAGTAGAGAGCGTTTCGGGGTGAAGAATGACCGGAATGCCAAGAGATGTTTCTAACTTGGCGGCAAATGTCCTGACTTCATCCTCGTGCCTACCTTCGGGGAGACCGCAGATCACTGTATCGATCTGGTTAATCTTGATAATTTTTTGGAGAGAGGCAATAAGTCCCTCGGAGTTTGTGAGATCAGGAAGTGGAGTTGCTAAAGTATGTTCGGAGACGGCGAGGCCCACGTGCTTGGTACCGTAGTCGATGCCAAGATACTTGGTCATATAATTTGAGCCTTGATAATTAAGCGGCGCAGGTATGTGCCGGGAGGAGTGCAGGTGATGAGCGTGATGTAGCGTCCGCTGTAAGTCTGGGCCAGTGGGGAGAGATCGTCAGGGTCGGTCTCGTACATATCAAAGATTTTGTAGGTATAGGTTGCCCCTTCTGCCGAGATCTCCAAAGTATCGCCAATTGTGAGAGTGTGCAGGGTCGAGAAAATGGTGTGATAGTTTTGTGGGTTAAAGAACTGAGGGAGGACAGAGTGACCAAAGATTACGGGATTACCAAGATCTCCTGGTTCGGCCGTGCCGGGGTAGTGAATCAGAGATTCTTTGAGATCTGTGTTGTCACTTCTGACGACTGCGCGGTCAATGCCTAGTTTGTCGATTGAGAGAGTATAGACAGAACTAGACTTTGGGTAGGCGGATTTTTGCTGCGTCGGAAACCAGCTAGTTGCGTCGGTGTAGTCGAGCGAAGTATTTATGACTTCGCTTACAAAGGTCGGGCTTGTATCACTCGCCTTTACCTCGGAAATTGCAGGTCTTGCCAGGGGCGATACCAACCCGCCTCTCTGAAGAGACGGGGCATATACTAGTTGATAACTAATCAGAGGATAGGCGACGGTAGTTGAGATCGCGACTCCGATAACCATAAAGACTAGCGAGAGGCTCAAGCGGAGTTGATCGCGAGCGGAGCGTGGCTTTTTGAGGGTGTAACCTGGAGGGGCTTTGACGTACCGATAAATCATGGCGAGATAGGAGTGAGGATGAGCTTGATTCGTGAGGCAAGTTTTGGAAGAGAGTTAAAGCGGGGAGGTATAAACTTTGGATTTATCTCAGCTACGACTGAGGAATACCCGGGAATTGCGGTCGTTAAAACCCCCTCTATTTCCTCAAGATTTTTACCCTTTAGGTTGTTTTTGAGGCTCTCTTCGTCAAGAACAGGGAGAAGGGCGACCTTTACTTTGGCATTGCCTTGGACCGTTGTTTGGTCATCGTCCACGGCGCTTGCGCTGAGCTCGACTGTAGATGGAAGTCCTGCACGAACAAAATCAGCTGGAACTTCTTGATCGATTTCTGAGTTGACGAGAGTCGCGACGTCGTCGGTTTTGTATCTCAAGAGAGTTGATTTGAGGGTGATTTTTCCGGTCAAGGTTGTTGCTGTCTCGCCGATTTTGGCGGAGTAAGTTTCGCTCACGATCTCGGCCGAGTCGGGAACGAGATAGATCCCTACTCCTGAATTGTCACCACCACCAAGATTATTTTTGATCTTCTCCAGGATTTCTTCTGTGAGCTCGGAGGCGAGTTTTTCTTGATCGTCCTTGCTTACAACCCTCACTTCTTCGGAGTCACCACCGGTTAAGCCGGTATCGTTTTTGGCAACAAAGCTGTCTTTACCAAAACTTTGGATTGTAAACTCGGTACCCGCACCCAAGTTACTGTCTTGTCCGATTGCGGTGGCGGTGATTTTGACGTTTGACTTGCCGGGTACGTCGATGTAGTCTGCACCCGCTGACTTACTCGCAACTGTGACATCTTGGTCGAGAGTAAACTTGAGGTTTGAGGCGGTAAGCACGGTGCCCTTGAGAAAAGTTTTGGGTGACGAGGTGCGATTGTAGATTGTGATCTCACCGACGGCTGGGTCTCCGACTGTCTTGGTGCCCGTGGTCTCGATCATTTTTTCGCTTGATTCAGAGATGTTTTCGACTGAGGCGGGAACTGTTTTGTCCGCAAAATTGATTTCTGAAGCGGAGGAGGAGAGCGTGAGATCGACATTTTGCTCGAGGATCTTGGGATTGAGCTTAACTTCGAGCGAGGCGCTAGGCAAAAAATAAAGAAGCCAGATGAAAAAGGTGATTAGAACCACGGCTCCGACCCCGATCATCGCTCCCTTGCCCTTGATTTTGGGGAGCGCGAGTTCGGGTAATTTGAGTTTGAACTTGAACGAGGGAAGCTTAAAGGCAGGAAGGGTGATTTTGGGGGAGGCAAGCTTCTGCTCTTTGGGAACAACTTCTTCGGGTGAGGCGGAAAATCCAATCTCATTAGCTGAGAGGAAGACTTGTTCTTGAGGAGGCGGAGAATCAACGGTCTCTTTGTGTTCCTCCTTGACCGGTTCCTCGGAGATGACAAAGCCTAAGCTCTTGGCTACTTCGCTCCCGCCGGCGAGCGCGGTAGCGCGGATGACGACATCCTTGGGGAGTGCCTCGATCTTGGGGAAGTGAAGAAAGTTAAACTCTGACTGCCAGTCGTAGCTGACAAGGTTTTGGACGAGATCATCAAGGCCGTGCATGCTGTTGAAGAGGATTATGCGCGAGGGTAAGTTGTCGGCGAGTTTAAAGCGAGTAATCCCCTCGACTACATCTTTGGCAATATCGTCGCCTCGACCAATAACCTCAACTGCCTCGGTGCGACCAAGTCTAATGAGGACTAGAGTTAGCTCGTCACGCGCAACCTGGATCATGATCGAGGTAGTGGGTGTCCCCTCCTGCATCTTGAGGTAAGAAATGATGGCATCGGTTATTGCCGCGAACCCGAGAGGCTTGAGCTCGAGTTCTTTGCAGATAACTTTGATAAATTCGCGCTTGACGCCAAGGATGCCCTCTTTGTCAGACCAACTCTCGGGAATGCCGAGGATTACTTGGTCTGGATCTAGATCCACGCCTTCCAGGGCGCTAGAGATGGTCGCGTCTGAGGCCGTGACAAGCTCAGTCGTAGTCCCTGTCTCTCCGTCCCACTCGACGGGACTGCCGATTGCGATGATCTCGGTTTGTTCGTGCTGAACTTTCCAGACAGCAGCCTGGACAACTTCGTCGGTTAGGACAAGAGCCAAAAAGACTTTGGGCTCCTCTTTTTCTTGACCCTTAAGTTTGCCGATAAAATTCCCTAGTTCCATACTTAGAGCTTAGCATATATCCGCCTTTTGCCACTGCCAAGAGCCTCGTCTTTGTAGATCACAATCTTGCCTATCACTCCTGTCCTCTCAACGTGCGGACCTCCACAGAGCTCACGAGAGTAGGTGCCGATTGTATAAACACTAACCTTGTCTGGATATTTCTCGGCAAAAAAGGCTCGTGCGCCGGATTTGAGAGCCTCGTCCTTGTCTTCGATTGTCTTGATTACTGGAAGATCCTCTTTGATTTTGGTGTTGATGATTGCCTCTATTTCCTTGAGCTCGGCCTCGGTTGGCTTGCCAGTGTAGGTATAGTCAAAGCGCAGTCTCTCGCTTGTGATGTTGCTACCTGCTTGTTGGACACTATCGCCTAGGACGTCAACGAGAGCTTGGTGTAGGAGATGAGTTGCGGTGTGGTACTTGGTCGTAGTCTCGCTATGATCGGCGAGGCCTCCTTTGAACATGCCTGATGAGGCGGTGCGACTGCCCTCTTTGTGGCTAGCGAAGATTTCGTCAAATTCTTTTTGATCTATCGCGACGCCTTTTTCGGCTAGCAGGTCGCGGGTAATTTCAAACGGAAATCCGAGTGATTGATAGAGATCAAAGGCGAACTGAGCAGTAATGTTTTTGAGACCCACTTTCTCGATTTCTCTGAGGCCGCGGTCGAGAGCTTTGCTGAATTTGTCGAGCTCGGCGCCAACAATTTGAGTCACTCTCTCGGTCACTCCCCCATCGATAAATCCAGCGCCTGCATATTCTTTGACGACTGCCGGAATACACTCCGTAAAGATTTTTTTGGCATCTGATCCAAGGATGCGAGCGCGAACCGCCGCTCGGCGGAGGAGTCGGCGAAGGATATACCCTTGCAGTTTGTTTGACGGCTCAAGGCCCTGGGCAATCATAAAAGTTGAAGCCCGCAGGTGATCGGCAATTACGCGCATAGCGGGCAGGAATTTTCCTTCATACGGTTTGCCTGAACTTGCTTCGATGATTCGAATTATCGAAGCAAACATGTCGGTTTGGAAGACGTCGGGCATGTTTTGGGAGGCGGCGGCAATTCTCTCAAGCCCTCCGCCAAAGTCGACGTTCTGCTTGGGAAGTGCTTGCATGCCGCTCTCTGTTTTGACGAACTGCATAAAAACGGAGTTGCCGATTTCTAGGTAGCGGCCACAATCACAGTTGACGTGGCATTTGTCAGACGCAAAATCCGAGTTTTCGTGAGACTTGAGCGAGTCCCCAAAATCATAGAATATTTCTGAGTCTGGACCGCCTATTTCGCCAACTGGCATGTTTTTTGGTTCGCCGGCGCGACTCCACCAGTTCTTTTTGGCTGGATAGTAGTGGATGTGCTCTTTGGCTACGCCGATCTTGAGCCATATATCGTATGACTCGGTGTCACGAGGAGCTGAATCATCTCCTTCGAACAGTGTCACATGGAGGCGAGCGGGGTCAAGTCCGATCTCCGAGGTAAAAAACTCCCAGATCCAGGCGAGCTGATCTTCTTTAAAGTAATCACCTAGACTCCAGTTGCCAA
>CAZDRB010000036.1:0-6655 GCA_964507925.1 uncultured Pseudomonadales bacterium | reverse complement strand
TGATTGCTCATTTTGACTGTTTTTGCGAATGGACGAGGCGCGGACTTGAGATACTCAGCAAGACTCCCCTCTTTCACGGCACTTGGATCAAATCCGTATGCTGCGGCCACCTTTCTCGCGAGCTCGTAGGGAGAGAGTGGGCTGCTACCGACTACGTGCAGAATTCCCTGGGGCTTTTGCTCGATAATTTTGTCGAGACTACTGGCAATATCATCGATCAAGGTCGGAGTGATCACCGAGTCACTAAACTGCGGATAGAGAGTCCCATTAGCGAGGCCAGTGCGAATTTTTTTGATCAGGTCGGGCTTGGTGTCAAACTTGGCGCGGTAGGGATAGGCAATTCTTACGATCGTGTAACTAGCTCCGGAGTCTGCAACAACTTGTTCGGCCATGGCTTTGGTTTGCCCGTACCATTCAAGAGGATTAGGGGTATCTTCTTCCGTGTAAGGCCCATCCTTGGTGCCGTCAAAGACAAAGTCAGTTGAGATGTGGATGAGGTGGATACCGTTTTCTTTGCAGACCTTAGCGATATTTTCGGTACCAACGACGTTGACTTTGTAACAAAGTCCCTCTTTGTTGCCAGAGTCCGCGAATGCCTGATTGGTGTCAGTGAATGCTGCTAAATGAATCAAGACTTTGGCTGAGCTGTGACCTACAACAAAACTTTGAAGGGTCTCGAGATTGGTGATATCTACCCCGGTTGTGAGATCCATGTTAAAAATCTCATATTTGTCCTGATACATCTCAACAAAGCGGGAACCAACCAGGCCTGAGGCACCGGTCATGAGGACTGATTGCATAATTTTTAATTCCTAATTTACAATTAATTTTCAAGAATCAACTTCTTGAACTGGTCGTAGTCCTCGCAGTAATCAGAGCGTTCGGGATTGTAGTTGGTTGAGGTGACTGCGAGAATCTTGCAGTCATCGGACATATCCTTAAAGTGGTGCCAGACACGGGCTGGGATATAGATCGCGCTTTCGAGTCCTTTGAGCTCGATTTCTTCCAAGCCGTGTCCGTCGTCTACGACCATGGTACAGCTTCCCTCAACCTGAACAAAGAGTTCGTATTCCTCCTTGAGGTGGCAGTGACTACCAGTTAGCTTTTCGTTCACCGGGTGAGTAATAAAATAGATCCGCTTGACCTCAAAATCAATGTAATCTTTGAGCTCGAGTGGGGTCATCAAAAAATTTGGCGCCTGGATATTTTTGAGTTTGTAGAGCCTGTACTTGCGATCCATAGATTATTTTATGTGCTGATTAATCTCGGACATCCTCGCGCGGATCTTCTCGACCCAGGCAGAATTGTCTAGGTACCACTGTACTGTTTCGCGGAGTCCAGTCTCAAACATCTCGCGAGTGTACTTGGGTTGCCAACCGAGCGCCAAAATCTTGGTTGAATCGATTGCGTAGCGACGGTCGTGCCCTGGCCTGTCCTCGACATAGGTCATGAGACTTTCTGGCTTACCAAGAATTCCGAGAATCATTTTGGTGATCTCGAGATTGTTTCTTTCGTTGTCGACGCCGATGTTGTAGACCTCCCCGTCTACCCCTTTGTGCAACAGGAGATCGAGCGCTGAGGCGTGGTCGAGAGCGTGGATCCAGTCCCGCACGTTGAGACCGTCGCCGTAGACAGGGACTGGCTCATTGTTCATGGCCTTAAAGATAAAAAAAGGAATGAGCTTTTCGGGGAATTGGTAGGGGCCGTAGTTGTTGCTGCAGTGCGTGACTATAACCGGCGTTTTGTGAGTAACCCAATAGGCGTGACACATGAGGTCCCCTCCAGCCTTGGCGGCGGCGTAGGGCATGTTGGGCATAACAGGCGTGTCCTCGGTGAACTTGCGATCCTCGTCTAGGCCGAGTGCGCCGTAAACCTCGTCGGTTGAGACATTGACCATGCGGACAATCTTGTTCGCGCGCACTGCGTCGAGGAGCATCTGGACTCCGAGGGAGTTAGTTAAGACAAAATCCTTGATCCCACCATGAATCGAGCGGTCTACGTGAGTTTCGGCCGCAAAATTGATGAGGTGGGTTATCCCGTGTTTTTTGATAACTTCGTTGACTCTCTCAAGATCCGTAATGTCGCCTTGTTCAAAGTGATAACGAGGGTTATTTTCGACTGCCTTGAGGTTGTCGAGGTTGCCAGCGTAGGTAAGCTTGTCATAGTTCACGATCTCGTAATCAGGATGGGTCTCCAACATGTAGTGAATAAAGTTTGAGCCGATAAAACCGGCTCCGCCTGCAACCATTAACTTCATAAATTGATCTCCTATTTTCTAACTACTCGTTTTTTAGTCATGTGCTCGGCAAGCTTTCTGAGTGAGAGCGACCCCCCTATCATAACAAGATTGAGCCCAGTAGTCACGCCCAAAACTAGGTTGAGACTAGTAAACGAGTCTTTTAACCATGACTCTCCAGAAAAAGTTATCTTAAGCCCAAGATTGTCGAGGACTATATAGAGCAGGATTGTGATTACAATAATTCCTGGCCAGGTGCGTCTATCCTCTTTGGAGGTCATCATGCTGTTGCCCATCACGATGATCCCGTAGACTATGAGCGCGATTTTCCAGAAGGAGAAGCTTGACCACTCTGTGATTAGCAATCTCCCGAGGACTAAGATGATACCAAGACCAGATAGAAACGGGGCAATCCCAATCAAGAAGCCCCGAAAAGGGTCTGTCTTTGAAGTTGCAACCGAGCCAAGCATTTGCCTATTCCCGGATTTTTCAAGATCAGGAAAGATCTTGATCTCGCCGGTTCTGACCTGAAGGATCTCGGCTACCAACCAGTGCGAGAGTTCGTGGATGATTGTGCCAGGCAAGAAAAACAGGCTATAGATTAGTAAACCAGGTCTAGTGGAACCAAACAAGAGGAGGCTAGTTCCCGAGATCTCGTAGACAAGGCGAGTGCGCAAGCTAGAGAGAACAATGATTAAAAAGACAAATCCTGCTATCGCCCATGACAGAGTCATGGCTCAATTATAGCCCGAATGACTTGACCTTGATGTCTGTCTTGACAGTGGCGAACCAGGCAAGAAACTCATCACGAAGCTTGGCTTGTCTAAGCTCTTCGGTGATACTCTCTTTGACTTCTTCGAAAGTCTTACCTTGGTACAAACTGGCTTTGCCGGATTCGTACTGAGCCATGATCTCCTCCTCAGACGGCGTGATTTTGTCTGCGAGAAGCTCTTCGACTGCGAGTTGAGTCTTGATTTGTTTGATGAGATCAGAGCGCTTCATCCCACGCTCAGTGAGAGCTTTGTCAAGGCCGCCAGTCGACTCAAACTGTGTTTCGAGTGCGGCAAGTTGCTCGCTCACCTTGTCATCAGAAACCTTGACTTTGGCTCCCGCGATAGCGCGGTCGAGAGTTTTTTCGTTGACCAAGTCCTCAAGAGCCTGATCACCGTAGCTTTTTTCGAGCCTTGACCAGATCTCGAATCTAGTGACCGGGCGGTAATCGATGACCGCAGGAACCAGCCAGGGACCAAACTTGTAGACAAGAAGTGCGATTGCGAGCGTGATCAGGGAGAGACTCAAGATCTTGTTGCTTGGCATTTTGGAAGGCGCTGTAGTCATGACCATTTCGGGCGCAGGAGTTGCCACCTTGCTCGTTTTTCTGGTTGTTTTGCGGGTAGTTTTTTTGGTAACTGATTTAGCTTTTGGCATAAAAATCTCCTAATAAAAATTATCTACTCTTATAGAGTATAGCATCAGACTAGGCATTGTCCAGACTTTTCCATAGATAGAGACAGGCATAGCTCGTGTATGGACGCCAGAGAGCCGGATTAACTCCTTGGGGATAGAGTTTTTTAATCGCGTTCTTTAAACCCAAGTCGCCATCTGAGAAAACATCGGGACGACCAAGGGTAAAAATCAAAAACATCTCGGCAGTCCAGGGACCAACTCCCTTGATCTTGATGAGCTTATCTTTGATCTCCTGGTCACTGAGCTCGGGAAACTGACCAAAGTCTAGCTCACCAACCTTGACAGCCTGGGCG
This sequence comes from uncultured Pseudomonadales bacterium, assembly GCA_964507925.1. GTDB lineage: Bacteria > Patescibacteriota > Microgenomatia > UBA1400 > UBA12108 > CAZDRB01. The sequence goes on along the minus strand of CAZDRB010000036.1, from coordinate 2,659 downwards.
ATGTTTTTGGCGTAGCTGATTTTGGCGTATGAGACACCCGCACTTCGAGCTAGCTCGGTATCGAGATCCAATATTTCTTGTGGATCGAAGGGATATTTTTTGAGAAGTTCTTTGAAGCGGCCAAAAATTGTCCTTGCGGCCTTGATTGATAACTGCTGAGATACGATTGAGTCCACGAGGTCGGTAAAGGGATCGACCCCACTTGGCTTGACCTCGAGCTCACCAAATTTGTTGATCAAGTTTGCCATAACAGGATCTTTTGTCAGGTGAGAGTAGGGATTCATAGTTACTTATTTTTTAGATATTTTTTGTTTTTAAGTTTGTCAGGCAAGAAACTCTCAGTGTCGCGCATATTATAGCCTTTGCCGTAGTCGAGGTCTTTCATGAGCTTGGTGGGAGCATTTCTCACTTTGAGCGGGATCGGCAGATTACCGTATCTTGCGACATCCTCTTTGGCCAGCTGCAGCGCGTCGTAGCTGACCCGAGACTTTTTACACTGTGCAAGATAGGTCACTCCGTGAGCCAAATTGATTGCACATTCTGGATATCCAATTGTCTCACAGGCACGAAAGACGGCGTTGGCAACAACTAGTGCGGTCGGAACCGCGACGCCAATATCTTCTGAGGCAAAGATCACCATCCGACGGGCGATAAAGAGCGGATCCTCACCGGCCTCGACCATACGGGCCAGGTAGTAGAGAGCAGCGTCAACTTGTCCGGCACGCATACTCTTGATAAAAGCTGAAATTGTATCGTAGTGTTCGTCCCCTGCCTGGTCGTAGCGGAGGTAGGGCGATTGTAGTGTCGAGATTAACAAGTCTTTCGTAATTATCTTCAAGGTCTCACCTTGTAGGGACGAGGTATTATCTAGAACGTTTAAAGCCTTGCGAGCGTCGCCACTTGCAAAAGTTGAGAGAAAATCGAGCGCTCCTTTGTCTAGCTTGAGCTTAAGTGTTTTGGCTCCTGAGGTGATGATTGATTTGATCTCGGCCTCGGAGTGGGGCTTGAGGACATAAACCTGACAACGAGATAGGAGTGGTCCGATGACCTCGAAGCTCGGGTTTTCCGTAGTTGCGCCGATCAAGGTCAGGACACCGGACTCGACATGGGGCAAGAGATAATCCTGCTGAGACTTGTTAAAGCGATGGATCTCGTCCAGAAACAAGATTGCCGAGCTACCTGGCTCGTTTTGCTCGACAATTGATCTGATATCGTCTTTTTTGGCGGAAACTGCCGAGAGATAGTAGAACTTGGCGCCGACTGAGCTGGCAATAATTTTGGCGAGTGTTGTCTTACCGCATCCTGGCGGACCCCAAAACAGCATGGAGTGCAGGTGACCAGACTCTATGACTCGCCTGAGCGGAGCACCTTTGCCAACAAGATGTTCTTGTCCAATAAAAGTTTTGAGGGAACTAGGACGTTGCCGATCCGCAAGTGGTTGCATAAACCTATCTTCGGATATTTTACGGGTAGTGTCAAGACTTTGGCTCGGGAACAGCGTTGCCGGCGACGATGGATTTGTACTCAATCCCTAGTCGCTTCTGTGCCCAGTACCTACTCGAGCGGAAGAGCGAGTGAAAAGTCCCGGCATCAGACCAGAATCCCTTGAGCTCTTCCCAGGTCATCCTACCCTCTTTGATATAGGCATTGTTGACGTCGGTGATCTCAAGCTCTCCGCGGTCAGAGGGTTTGAGCGAGCGGATGATGTCGTAGACTTTTGAGTCATAAAAATATAGTCCTGTAACGGCATATGGAGAAACTGGAACTTTGGGTTTTTCGATAATGTTTATGATTTTGCTTTCGTCGCTTTTGTCAAAGACGGGATTACCAAAGCGCTCAGGGTCAATGACTTTTTTGAGAAACACCATAGCTCCCCCACCACTCTCCTCGAATTTCTTGACCGCTGGAGCGATGTTAGCGTCTGTAGTATTGTCTCCGAGGATAACGGCAATTGACTCGCCGTCAGCAAAGTCCTCGGCGTATTTGAGGGCATCTGCGATGCCTGCTGATCCTCCCTCTTGATAGGCATACTCAACGTGTGTAAGTCCCAGTTCTTTGCCGTTTTTGATGACGTTGATAAAGTGGCCTGCGTGGATGTCGCCAGTCACGATCAAAACCTCGGAAATGCCTGCAGAAACGAGAGTCTGGATGGGGTAATAGATCATCGGCTGATCATAGATTGGGAGGAGATGTTTGTTGGTTGCGTAGGTCAAAGGATAGAGACGTGAGCCCTTGCCACCAGCTAAAATTACACCCTTCATAAACTACCTCCTATACAACTAATGTACTGACTACGACCAGCCCAAGTAGGGCGACAAGAAAATATTCTAGCATAATCCGTGCGTGAAAAGTGCTGGTACGCAGATGGTGAAAAATGCCCCAGAAAAAGTAAGTTAAGGCGAATAGGCCGGAGCTTGCGAGGACATAGTAGGGATTGCCCCGGAGATAAACGACCGTTCCCAGGTAAAGAGCTGATGAAAGGACAAGAAGCGTGTAGTCCAGATTATTCTTTTTCATACTACATGATCCTTCCGGCGTTTACTAAAGTGGTTGCGAGAAGGACAAAGTTGATAAAAATAAGATGGGCGAGGTTATTGCCGACACGACGGGAGATTTTTTTGGAATCGGCGATCACGAGATCTAGGATAAGTACCAATAT
>CAZDRB010000035.1:0-7048 GCA_964507925.1 uncultured Pseudomonadales bacterium | reverse complement strand
ATGTTAATTGTGAATACTGGGTTTTACCTCCTTCTCCCCAATACAGAGCAAGTCCACACAAATACAACTCTCTTTCGCTTAACTCGCCAATTATTTTTTCTTGCTTTGATAGAGCCAAATCAAATGCATCTTGCTTCTTCCTCGCCATCGTAGCTCTAAACGCCTCAATTCTGTGCTCATTATGAGACTGGAGCTTATTCAGCTGCTCACGGGATAGTGGATACTTATTTAGCCAATTACTGGCCGTTGATTTAGAAATCCCTAGCTCGCTCTTTATCGCTGAATAGCTCCACCCTAACTTGCGCAGCTCTAGTGCTCTGACGTGCTTTCCTAACAGTGCCTTGGCCATATCCCCTCCCAACCAATTAACACTAATACAATTCTATTTACCCAAATTTAACCCAAAAAGTCAAGATATTAAAGCCTTGCCCTCTTCGCAATCTCTACCTCAAGTATCGCCTTGTCTTTCCCGTACTTGAGTCTCGACAATTTTTTGATCATCTCGGCAAGCTTAGGATTGGCGAGCTTGCGCTCGGCCTCAATATCACGGGTCAAGTCCATCGAAAAAGGCGGCATCGGCTCGTTGTCTACAATCGTTTTGACAAAAGTATGATATCTCTCCACATTGGTCAGGTCAGATTCCGAGAATGTCGGCACAAACTCGTGCTGAAGGAAATTGGCATCCTGTACGCCTACCCGGAAAGAAACCAGGGTTCCCACGTTTCCAAACACCGCGTTCTTAACCTCCTCCTCGATCTGTCCGATAAACTGGTTTGCAACAATGAGGTTGAGGTGATACTTACGCGCTTCTGAGAGGATCGTCGCAAAGTCAGGGGTCGCAAAGTTCTGAAACTCGTCGACATACAGGTTAAAGTCACGCCGCTCAGATTCCGGAATATCTTGCCGACTCATCGCCGCAACCAGGATCTTAGGAACGAGAATAAGGCCTAGAAACGCCGAGTTCTCCTCCCCTATTCTCCCCTTGGCGAGGTTGATGAGGAGGATCTTGCCCTCGTCCATTACTTTTCTAAAATCAAATGCCGAGTAGGACTGCCCGATGATGTTGCGCATCATTTTGTCGGTGATAAAGCGCCCAAACTTGGAGACAATATAGTCCAAGACTTCGGATTTATGAAAGTCAGAGGTCTGGGCAATCTGATCAGTCCAGTACCGCTTGACCATCGGATCATCGATCTTGGGGAGTAGCTCCTGAAGGAACTTGGGATCGGTCATAACCCGCACTACCTCGATAAAGGTCGCGCCCGGCTCGACCATAACCGTCATCATCGCGTTTCGGATCGCATGCTCAAACCGAGGACCAATAATACCCGTCTTGTGCGGATCATAGAGCTTGTACATGAGATTGATGATCGAGGAGGCGACAAACTGCTTCTCCTCCTCAGTGCGAGCCTCAAGCATGTTCAAGCCCATCGGGCGCTCGGTGTCTGCTGGGTTAAAGTAGATGACGTCCTCCGCTCGCTCGGGAGGAATATACTCGAGGAGCTTTTCGACCGAGTCATGAGGGTCGATAAAACACACTCCCTTGCCCGCCCGAATATCCTGGAGGATCATGTCCATCAAAAACTCGGACTTGCCCGTACCCGTCTTGCCGATAATATACATGTGGCGCGCGCGGTCTTTTTCGGAGATATAAATGTCCCGCGAAAGTCCGCGGTACACACTCTTGCCTAGGAACAAGCCCTCGTTCGGGATCTTGGCCGGCGCAGGAGCACTCTTGGCCGTCAGCCAGTGGATATGAGGAGTCTCAACTTGCTTGTTGGGAAAGTGAAAAATAGTCGCAAGCTCCTCGGAGTTGAGAATTGATTTACCTCTAAACATAGCCTGGTAGCGATAAATAAAGTCCACCATAAAAAGTCGCTTGAGCCAGATCGTCTGCTTGGTAAACTTGTTATAAGGCCCGGCAAACTGCGAAAAAGTCCCCGAAAACTGCTTGAGCAGTGTGTGTGCCTGGTGTTTGGTCTCGGCATTCACAACCAGCCTGATCGAGACCTCAAACCCAGGCTTGCCTGCCGAGCGCTCAGCAGCCTCGAGCGCCTTGGGGTCTACGCTATAACTGGCTTTGTCTGGATTCGACTCATCTTTTTTGGACTTACTCACATATCCGTGTGCCCGCTCCGTCCACGCGTGCGAAGCTGGCGACACAATGACCTGTAACATCGCCCCCTCTCCTTCGTGCATCTTGGCAAGAAACGAGGTTATCGAAGACAAGGGGTCTGTAGGCAAGTCACGAAATGACTGAATCGGAAAGTATCCGGCCCGGCTTTTGGTCAGAGACTCGTAAGCCACCTTGCCCTTTTCGGTGAATATTGTCGGCTCATCAACTGTCTTGATCTGAGCCCCTGGATAAGCGCCGTGAATCTGCTTCTCAACTAGCTCCATAAGCTCGTGCGGCACCGAGACATAAAAGCGGATATCCTCTTTCTTCCCAACAATCTCAAACGAGACCGCATGCTCCGGCTGGAGAAATGAGTACCACTCTTCGTTTTTGACTGAATAAAGCGAGGCAAACATCTGCTCCGCGGCGTCAATCTTGATCTCGTTGTCCCGGGGCAGCGCAATCTCAAGTGTGACAAACGACAAGCTGTATTCCTCGCGGTTGCGGTTACGAATCCAGAGGAGAAACGCGTATCCGAGCGCAAACAGGCCGGATAGTCCTACAAAAAGTACTACAACCGCATAAGCAAGGTTGGTCATGACATTTGATAACTGCTCTAGTCCTTCCACTTATTTTGCCTCCGGCAAGTCTTGTAACCTAACTTTTTTGCCGAGCTTGGTGATCATCTTTATTTGCCTCGTCGCCCACGCGACCAACCAGGCAATCCCTTCTTCAATCTTAGCTTTTTTGCCCTTTTGCATCTGAGCTTGATTGACAGGCAAGGTAACAGGAGGTTGACTCGAGCTAGGGTCGTCAATCACAACTGTGTCGTCATTTTTGTCGCTCGTTTGATTAGGCACCCTGGCCATTTTTTTCTCAATCTTCTCCATCCATCCCTCGACCTCGGGGTTAGTCGAAGACTCCGCTTTTCCTATGTTCTCCACTTCTGGCCCGTCCTGTGCTTGCCGAAGGGGCTCTAGTTCTTTTTTATTATCCACGACAATCTCCTCCTGTCTCTAGTATACAACCAAATCCAAAAATTACTTACTCTTGGAGATCTCTGCCCTCTTCTAGTGCATTCAAAATATGCACTCGTGGGACCATTGATTGACGATCGCCATTTTCAAGAAGCTCTGTCTTAATTAATTGTTCAAGCAACCCTATATCACTTGATTTACGACCACTAACCGTGACAAGTTTTTTTACTTCAATTTTCTTATCAAAAAATCTCTCAGCTAATACTTCTAATCTTGTCGGGGCCAGTCCATACACATGTATGGACGTAGACTCTGCCCTCTCGCCTATATCCCAAACAACCCTTGTTATCAATGGTTGAATTTGACTCTTACTTAGAGTGTCCTTAAGCGCACCTATTTCCAAGCCAGGATGATCCGTTGTATCTGTCATCATGGTTAGTCGCACAAAAGGAGTCCCGTCGTGAAAGCGCTGAAGCTGGAGATGTAAGGGGTTGTCATCCGGCCCCAGCTGGCCAGTAATAATGTTTGTCCTCTTATTCTTTTGTTGACCCTTAAATAAACCCATTAGCTCTTCATGTAAATCAAAAAGATTTGAGTTTACTCCTTCTATTCTTCTCCCAAGCTCGACATATGGATATATCATATATTTATCCTTTTTTAACTCAACCAATAATTTAACATGTTTTGCGCAACCTGGGTGTAAGGGAATTTAAGATACGAGCCATCATTGAGCTTAATAGTTGTACTAACTACAAGGTATTTTTCTTCATCCACAGAAATGGTTATCCCTCTCGGATCAGTCTCACTCGCCGGGATATGCACTCCACGCTCGCCTATTAGTGGACTAAATACAGGGCGAGCCACAATTGTATGAGTAGGATCATGCTTGATCCTCTCAATAACAAAGTACTTCGCATCTCCCTCTCCAACTTTGATCAGCGCTCTCTCCAAATCTTGTTGCTCTAAAGGATGGTTTACTGGATCTAGATTAAATGGGAATCTAAGCCTAGTTTCAAAACCGTGATGAGTTAATGTCAAGCCAAATTTTAAATACATGGCATTTTCTAGAGAAAATTGAGGATCAAGGTAAACCTCATTAAACTCTTTGGGTGTAATTATTCTCGCAATCGGAAAGGCCATCTCCTCCGGATTCATCCAGTTCCCAGGGAGTAAATCTCTCAAATGGCTTTTTCCAACCCTAATTTCAGGAATACGTGCCCTATTTTCTAGGTTAAGCATGCTTTTTACCTTTATTTAAATTCTTGATAATTTACTCTTAATATTTTTCCATTTTTCTTCGCCTCAAACGCTCTCGTGACAATATCCAAATGCTTGGGCAACTCATAAACCGCCGCGCCCTCAAACCCTTGCTGATCCAAAAATTTCTTCCACATTCCGCGTCTTTTGTACATCAAAACATGGAAATAATTAAGTACAAACGCCGTTTCGGCTAGTGTTCCGTTTGGGTATTCCGTCACAAAGCTCAAGAACACGCCTGTCGGCAAATTAATCCTGTCCGCCACTAGAAGACTCATTTCCGGCTTGTCGCCTACTGTTATTCTCGCTCTTTCGATGCTTGGCATCATTATTTTTGGCTTATGGTTTGGTCTCTCGATATCTATATAACACTCTGCTACTTTCCAATCAATTTCTGTTGCTGCGCGGCGTAAAAAACCCAACTTCTTTGGCAATTTAACAGGCTCAGCATGTGCATTAATAATATCTCGCAGTAAGGGGTAGGCATGTTCGATAACCGCTCGTTTCTGATCGTAGTCTGCTTCCATGTACGGATAGTTGCCCTCTGGAAAATGGATTGCCATACTATTTACTCCCTTTCTTTTTAAAGTTCGCCTCATGCGTTAGCATGTTTTTTCTCCTGTCAGCCAGTCCGAAAGTAACTTCTGGGCCACCAATGGATTATCACTAACTAATCTTCCCATTTTGTTATGTATTCTAGTTGCATAATTCTCGACAGATCCTGACTCGAATTTATATGTTTTCCACTCAAAAATAGCAAATCTCTGCACCGCTCTATCTAGATAGTCCGGCACAACTACTTGCTGATCTTCATCAAGCGCTGGTGCATATACGGGATAAACCACAACCTGCGTATTCTTTGATCCAGGAACTTCTTTGACCACGACATACTTTTGATCACTCGGACGACTCTCTCCAACCTTGACCAAAGTTTGTTTGACTTTTTCTGGCTCTTGTCTTGGACTCATAAATCTACTAAAAAGCGATCTTGGCGCATTAATCTCATTTCCATGTTGTCTAAGGAGCTCTTGCAAGGCATGGTTAATATATGTCTCAGGGAATTTACATGAGTATTTTCTCTCCCACTTAGTTAAAATGTCCGTCGCAACTCCTGCCGAAACTATACCTTGCCCTAGCCCCGTCTCATTTTTCCCTCTCAATTTTTCGTTCTTCATATGGTCTCGATCTCTTCCTTTACAGATTCTATTAATCGCTTGACTCCATTGTCGCTATTAAGCCCTTTGATTTGATTCATAAATTCCAGCGGATCATTCTCATACGTCAAGATAGTCTCTTGACTTCCGGCATCATTCAAGTCAATGCTCTCTTCTGGCCAGGAAATTATACTTATGATTGCGTCTTTGTAACCAGACGGTGGCATATGAAATTCAATCTCAGTGATGTTCCCAGAAACTCCTGTTACTAGCCCTGACATTCCAGGATCCAGACTCATTTCATAGCCAATCGTTCCATCATATTCAGATATGGCGTGCCATACAATTGTCTCAAGACCATCGAATGAAACCAGGCTTTCCTCAAAAAACGGACTCTCGCTCTTCCTTTTCACAAAAACATCGCTTAGTTGTCTCAAATTATGTAGTGCGGTTCTATAAATTTCCTGTCTCGCTATCTCTTCTTTTCTCAATCGTCCTAACTTCTCTGCGGCTGATCCCATAACTTCCTTTCCGGGCAGGAAAATATATTAATTAACCGTTCTCAAACAATTATAAGCTAGTAGTCAAGGCCTCGCACAGCCTTTTTTCCCGAGTCATATGGGTGCTTGATTTTTTTCATCTCAGTCACGAGGTCTGCCTGCTTGATTATCGCCTCGGTCGCCCCTCTCCCGGTAAGAACGAGGTGAGTCTCACCCTTCTTGCCAATGAGCTCGAGTATCTGCTTCTCACTAAGCAGCTTATCCCCAACCGTATTGCAGATCTCGTCAAGCACCAGGACGTCGACACTGTCAAGGAGCTTCTCAGCTTGCGCAACCGCTGCCTCCGCCGCCTCACGGTGCTCGTCAGGCGTTGCATGGTCTGTCGGGAGCTGATAGAACCCGGACCCAAGTGGATATATCTTGATGTTCTCAAAATGTTCTTCTAGCTTGTGCTCGGCGATGATCCATCTCTTCTCTTTGTACCATTGCACGATTCCCACCTTCATGCCTGTCAGTCCCGCGCGGACCGCAACTCCTATCGCCGCAGACGTTTTGCCCTTCCCCTCACCGGTAAACACATATACTAGGCCGCTCATTTAAATAGCTCCTCCTCTATCTGTCTCGGATCAGCTTCAACGACTACTCCCATCTGCTCAAGAAGCTCCGCAGCAAGTACGACCGGGAACCCGACTATAGCCGAGATGCTCCCCGCCTGCTCAAGAACAAAACTCGCAGCCTCTTTTTGAATAGCATATCCTCCGGCAAACCCGCGCCAGACCTCGCTCTCGGCGTATTTCTTGATTTCTTCTTCAGATAAATTGCGAAACTTGACTCGTCCTGTCTCGTGTCCCGCGACCTGTTCCCCAGTCAGGGTGTTTACCACCGCAACCCCTGTCACAACCAAGTGCTCTGTTCCAGATAGTAATCTGAGGATCCGCTCGGCGTCAGCACGGTCAACTGGTTTTCCAACAAACTCACCTTGAGCACCTGCCTTGCCGGCAGGCAGGTAAACAACCGTGTCCCCACCGATCACAATTGCATCAT
>CAZDRB010000034.1:0-7471 GCA_964507925.1 uncultured Pseudomonadales bacterium | reverse complement strand
AAGGCTTTTTTTGCGCTTGAGGGCAAGGTCTCGGTTGAGCCAATATTTCTACCTGTGATGGCGGACGCGGCGGAGGCGACCGGAGCCTGGAATACCTACTCAACGCAGTATGAGCAGGTCAAGAGATGGGCCTGGGGAGTATCGGATACGCCGTACGTAATTTCGAGATGGGTCATGGCCGAGACAGTGCCCTTTTGGGAAAAAACTATCCGAGTATTCAGGGTTCTTGAAGATCACTTTTTGTGGCCGGTCAATTGGTTTGCGATTACGATTGGCGCCCTGTTACCACCTCTCCTTAACCATGATTTTGCAAGGACAATAATTGGTAAGACCTTGCCTCAAGTAACTTCGGGGATACTGACGATTTGTCTTGCGGCTTTGCTTGTCATAATTTTTCTTAATAACAGGCTCAGGCCAAAGCGCGAAGGTAGGCGTATTCCGATTCTTTCGACCTTGTTTGAGGTCCTCGAGTTTGTAACCCTCCCGATTGTGGGCTTTTTCTTTACAGCGCTACCAGGAATTGATGCCCATACCCGTCTAATGCTTGGCAAATATATCGAGTACAAGGTCACGGAGAAGGTTACGCCAACGAGTCAAAATAAGGTAGAATGAGGATATGTTTGCGTGGCTAAAGAAAGTTCATGGTTGGTGCAATAAGCATGAGTGGATAATTTTTTTACTGATTCTGGTTCTGATCTTGAGGCTCCCGAGCTTGATCATGCCCCATTATTACGGGGACGAAGAGATTTATTTTGTGATGGGGAGGACGTGGCGCGAGGGATTGCCACTATATACAGCCATGTTTGACCACAAACCGCCACTTATTTATATTCTTGCAGGAATGTTCCCGACGATGTTTGGGTTTCGGGCAATACTCATGCTTTTTATGCTTCTTCATACTTATTTATTTTGGGAGCTCGCCAAGAAGTTTTGGGGGGCAACTAGGCCAAGACTCAGCTACCTTAGTTCGTTTATTTTTGTGATTCTCACAAGCTTGCCAACTCTTGAGGGTCTGACAGTGAACGCCGAACTGCTGATGATGGTGCCCGTGACTGGAGCGGCGCTGATTTTGTGGACCGCGAAAACCACCGAATGGAGGAAGTATCTGGTTGCGGGACTACTTGGAGGATTCGCGTGGTTATACAAGATCCCCGTCCTGTTTGATATGGTAGCGCTTGGACTGTTCTTTTTGATATTTGCCAAAAAAAGTTGGGGGGGGAGCATTCGCGCAATCTTTAGCAAGTCATTCCTTGCGTATGCGATTGCGTTTGTGGCGCCACTGGCTCTGACATTTGCATATTACTACCTCAAAGGGAGCGGTCCTGATTACCTGGCAACCGTTTTGACCGTAAACCTGGGGTATGTTTCTTCCTGGTCGACGAGCACTTATGAGTTTAATCCGTTTAAGAGCGGACTAGTCGTGCGAGGGATGGTTGTTGCAGTGTTTACGCTCGGATTATATCTCCTGAGAAAAAAACTAGATAAGGGGCTTGTTTTTGCTTCACTTTGGAGTGTGTATGCTCTCTTTGGCGCCCTACTTTCGGCAAGACCTTATCCTCATTATCTGCAGGAGATTGTGCCCGCGGCGGCGCTTTTTATCCCTTTTGTGTTTGTCGCCGAAAAGGTGCTTGCTTGGATTGTGGTCTTTGCGGTTGCGATAGCTGGGATTGTGACGCAGATCAAGATTAATTTTTGGGGATATCCGACTATAAGTGTGTACAAAACATACTGGGAGTATGTAACTAAAAAAATTGGGTGGGAGGAGTATCTTACTCGTTTTGATAATGCGCCTCGTAATTATGAGATTGCTCAATACCTAAATGAGAGGCTTGTTGATGACGATGAGATTTATATTTGGGGAACGGATCCGACCGTATATAACCTGACAAATAGACTGCCGAGCGGGGGCAAGTATATTGTGAGCTTTCATGTGCGTGACCTTAGAATGTATGACTATACCATCGAGAAGCTCAGGGAATCAGCGCCAAAATACATAATTATGATGCCAGGATCTGGAGAGTTTGCTGATCTTGAAGCAATGATTGCCGAAAAATACATTTTGGTGAACTCCGTCGAAGGTGCGGAGATCTATATGAGACTATGACGCAGACTTTTAGCATCAAGCAAACCGCCGAAAATCTGGTTCCTGACAAGCTGGGAAGAACAAGCTATGTCTATGCTCTCCTGATAATCCTGATTATGATACTTGTGATCTCGCTTCTGTATGGCCAGTTGCCTGGGAGTGTACCTCTGTATTTTAGTTTGCCATGGGGAGAGAGTCGTCTCGCCCCAAAGTTTATGCTCTATATTATCCCTCTGCTCAGTTTGGTCTTTTTGGGGATTAATCTTGGGCTTGGGAGACTTGCGACCAAGCTTTCGCCGATATTGCCCAGAATACTTGCGATTGCGACTATGGTCACTGCCGGCATGATGTTATTTTCGATATTTGGGATTATGCAGTCGTTACTCCTATGATATTTGAGCTCGCAGTAATCCCTTATATTGTCGCTCTTGTAGTTTCCCTGGCGATCACTTCGCTTACGATCCTTGCATACCGCGCGCTTGGGATAGTTGACCGTTCGACAAAAGAGTTGCACCCAAAACATATCCACTCTAATCCTGTACCCAGAGGAGGAGGGGTGCCGATTTTTGCTGCGATGTTTTTTGCGACTGTGATGTTTGTCCAGATAGACACGCAGATTGCGGGAATAATTTTGGGAGCCCTAGTTCTCTTGATAACCGGGGTGGTTGATGATCTCTTGGATATTTCTCCTTATCTCAGACTAGTGATTGGGGTCGGGGTCGCGACAATTGTGGTGGCATCAGGAATTGGGATTAGTTTTGTGAGCAACCCTTTTGGGGGAGGCGTGATTGAGCTTAATTGGGAGCTACTAGCAAATGTCTTGACAATACTCTGGATTGTATGGGGAATGAATTTTGTGAATATGGGAGCTAAGGGGCTTGACGGACAACTACCGGGAGTGGTGACGATTGCGGCGATTGTGATGGGAGTATTATCTTTTCGGTTTGTTGGCGATACCGCCTCGTGGCCGAGCGCCTACCTAGCGTTCGCTCTAGCGGGAGCTTATTCTGGGCTATTGGTATTTAACGTTTATCCGCAAAAGATTATGCCAGGGTGGGGAGGCGGAGCTCTTGCCGGATATTTTTTGGCAGTGCTTTCGATACTCTCTGGGGCCAAGGTTGCAACCGCTTTAATCGTCCTTGGCGTACCCCTCATGGATGTAATATATGTAATGGGGCGGCGAATAGCTGCCGGTAAGTCACCAGTTTGGGGTGACACTAACCACTTGCACCATCAGCTACTTAAGATCGGATGGAGCAAAAGGAAGGTAGCGGCTTTTTACTGGTTAGTGACTGCACTCCTTGGTACGATTGCGCTGCAATTGAATAGCCAGATGAAAATCTATACAATCTTGTTAATTGCTGTTGTAGTCGGAGGAGTGCTACTGTGGATCAATTCATTCTTGTCGCAAAATCGCTCAGAGTAAGCCAGTGGGTTAAAAATATCGTAATGTTTGCCCCGCTCGTATTTTCGGGGTTTTTGTTTGTGCCGGGATATTTTGTGCGAGTCTTGTGGGCGTTTACCCTGTTTTGCTTGTTGTCGTCGTCGGTCTACCTGTTTAATGATCTAGTTGACATAAAGAGTGACCGACAGCATCCATTTAAGAAAAATAGGCCAATTGCAAGCGGAAAGATCCCGATCGAGGTTGCGGTGTTTATGTTCTTGGCTTTGGCCGGAATATCCTTGCTTCTTGGCTTTATGAGTTCGATGTTTTTCTTTTTGGCGATGGGGGGATACTTTGTCATAAACATTTTGTACTCGCTCTGGTGGAAGAAAGTGCCTATTCTTGATGTTTTTGTGATTGCCGCGGGATTTGTGCTCCGAGTATATGGGGGATCATTTGTAATTGATGTACATATGGACGTGTGGTTTCTTTTGACGGTGGTGTCTGCGTCTTTGTTTTTGGCGGTTGGAAAGAGACGAAGTGAAATGACCTTGCTCTCTGGCTCTCAAATTGATGCGCGCGCGCTCAGGAAGACCCTGATGCACTATACGCCGGAGCTACTTGGGGCTTATACCTCGATGTTTGCCAACACGACCTGGCTGACTTATGCTTTGTTTTCGTTTCTTCACCCATCGTTTGTGGCTGAAGGACGAGTGCTCAAGTTGTTTGCGATTTTGCCCCGCACCTTGATCGCAGAAAAGTGGCTGATGGCGACGGTCCCAGTCGTCATTTACGGCGTCATGCGCTATATGCAACTAATTTATGAGAAAAATGAGGGAGAAAGTCCACACAAAGTTTTGATGTCGGATAGACCACTTCTGGCGGTTGTCGGGTTATGGGGAGTGATGGTGGTCACAATTTTATATTTTGTGTAGTTCCCGATAGGGTCTGACCTGGTCTCTCTACGTTCGACTAAACACTCGCTGCGCTCGTCTTTTTAGCAGATCAGACCCTCTGACGGCGCGTTGTTTACTAGTTTTGGGAATTGCAGTCTGACCAACATCTACTTTGTTATCGAGGTGTACTTTCCTGATACCCAGCCTGGCTTGCCTTCGAACTCGATTTTGTGCCAGCCGGTCTCGGTAGTTTCGCCGAGATACTTGAGATTTTCGCCAGTGTTTGCTTTGCCTAGCTCCTCCGCTGTGCCCGAGGCATCTGCCCTGACTCTGAGCCAACCTGTTTCGGTTTCGAGGATCGTGACATAGGGCTTGGCAATAGTTGATGGTTCTTGGTTAATGGCTGTTGGTAGAGCAGATGGAGAGGCTGACGGAGAAGATAAGGAGGCTGAATCCGAAGCCACGACGGGCGAAGTGAGAACAATGGTTTCGCTGGCAAGCTTGAGGTTGACAATCAAGTTGTAGCCTTTGACGATATTGAGCGAGACTTCTTGTGGGCGATATCCTGGAGTGGTTGCGCGAAGATGGTGGGCACCAGGGCTGACTGGCACCTTGGTATGGGGAGTCATTCCCTTGGGAGCGTCGTCGAGATAAATATGAACGTTGTCAGGGTCGGAGATAATCGAGACATAGGTGTTGCCCGCGGGATCCTCTTGGAGCTCGAGAGTATAGCCTGAGGAGTCGAGGTCGCTCGCGCTAAAGTCGCGAGAAATAACAGTTGAGGCCTTGGAGACCAGAGCAAGATTGGTTTCGTAGGGCGCAAAGTTTTCGGTTCCGAGCGGTACGAGCCGGAGGGTGTAGCTACCCGGTTTGACGTTTTTGTCTGTAAAGGGGGTTGTTCCGCGGTTTTCGCCGTTTATGTAGACGGTCGACTCTGGACTGGTTGTGATCTCGAGGCCCGCTGGAGCCTTGACTAGAAGGTCTTTGAGAAAAAAATTGCCAAGAATTATGAGGCCAATGACAAGAATTGAGAGTAAAAGAAGCTTTTTCATAGATATATATGTTAACACCCTTGACAAATTTTTGGCTCTTTTTTATACTTTGATTAGCAGTCTATGCACTTGACTGCCAATAATTAATTATCAAGTGCAGGAGGATACAATATATGGCAATCATACGTTGGGATCCAATGAGCTCCCTACTTCGTTGGCCAAACATGTGGGACGATGATGACTGGGGAACAACTCAAGTTGGAGCAGGTAATCTAGACGTATACGAGACCAAGGACGACGTTGTCGTCAAGGCAAATGTCGCGGGCGTTGACCCTGATCGGGTTGAGATTACCTTTGAAAAAGGAGTTCTCACTATCTCGGCTCAAGAAGAGACCGAAGAAAAAGAAGGAAAAAGATACTTTAAGAAGGCGACAAGGTCTTACTCTTACCGAGTAGCTGTGCCTGGAAATATTGACCTAGGTCAAGAGCCAGAAGCAAAAGTTAATCATGGAATAGTCTCTGTGACCTTTAAAAAGGCCGAAGAAGCTAAGCCTAAGAAAATCGCGATCAAGAAATAGTGGGTTATAATTACCTGGTCATTGGCCGGGTACCAGAGTAGTCAATGGCCAGGTCTGCAAAACCTTGGATTCGTGGGTGCAAGTCCCATCCCGGCCTCTTTCAGGCTTTGGCGATACCAATTGCGGTCTCGACCAGACGATTGGTATAGCCCCATTCATTGTCGTACCAGGCAAAAACCTTGACTAGGTCGCCGCCAATGACCTGGGTGAGAGCGAGATCGACGATTGCGGATTCTTTTCTTTTGATGATGTCTGAGGAAACTAGGGGTTCGTCGGTGACGGCTAAGACTCCTTCGAATTTGTCCATGATCGTTGCCTGGCGGAAAAAGTTGTTGACCTCTTCAACGGTAGTTTTTCGCTTGACGACAAAAGTAAAGTCTGTGAGGGAGCCGGTGATTGTCGGGACGCGTAGGGCTATCCCGTCAAAAAGCCCCTTGAGCTCGGGAATGGTCTCGGTTGTGGAGATCGCAGCACCAGTTGAGGTAGGGATAATATTTTGTCCAGCTGCCCTGGCTCGTCTCAAGTCCTTGTGGGAGCCATCCTGGAGATTTTGGTCATCGGTGTAGCTATGGATTGTGGTCATGGCCGCCTTGTCTATACCTAGGCGCTCGTGGATGACGAGGGCGACCGGGGCGACGCAGTTGGTGGTGCAGGAGGCGTTGTTTAAGACCGCGATCGTGTTTTGATGGTCGAGCGCGAGGATTTCCTCTGAATTGACCCCGATAACCGAGGTCGGGATGTTGCCCCCTTTGCCTGGAGCTGAGATGACGACTTGAGTTGCGCCCCCCTGGAGGTGGGCTCTGGCTTTTTCTTCGGTCGTGAAGGCGCCGGTTGACTCGATTACGACCTCAACTTGGTAGTCCTTCCAGGGTATTTTGCCTGGATCGCGCTGGGCGAGGACTGGAATCTTGTATTTAGAGTCAAGTATCAGGTAGCCAATAAGCGAGTCTTCGTCGGTTGCGTCTTTTGCATCCTGATATGATTCCCAGGCTATCTCCCCTGGAAAAACGCCATAAGTGGTGTCGTACTTGAGGAGATGTGCCCAGCCTGAGACATTCATGGAGCCAGAGGTGTTGATCGCCGCTAGTTTGACTGTACTCTGGTGATGTTCCCACCAGACTCGAGTAGCCAGGCGTCCGATCCTACCAAAACCGTTAATTGCAAGATTATTCCCCATATTTATAGCTTACACTATTATTCCCTACCCTTTTCTTGACTTATAGGCCTTTTTGTGATATTATTCGCGCCTAATCTGCCTCGACACTAGTTGTCAGGCTTTTTAGAATATGGGGCTAAATCAACCCCAATTATGAAACGAAGATGGTACAAAGGTTCGCTTTTCAAAACTAAGAATTTTCCGCGTTTGTTTGGTGTGCAGATTGCAGGCCTAGCTGCGGCTTTGTCGGTTACTACCTACCCTACTCACGCGTTTGACTATAACCTAGCAGGATCAATTCAGGCTGAGGCTAGCTCGGCGATCGTGGTTACTACGGGGACACAGTACGTATTTCCGCTTGAGACCACTCTTGGGATGTCTC
>CAZDRB010000033.1:3049-8123 GCA_964507925.1 uncultured Pseudomonadales bacterium | reverse complement strand
ACTTTTTGGCTTTGGCTTTTTTGACGAGCGCACTCCAGTCTTTGAGGTCAGATCGTTTGTCCTTTAACCCTAGTTTTTTGAGGATCTTGGCGTCAAAACTCTGAGCATGGAAGTTGAGCGGAACCTCGTAAATGCTGGAAACATCCTGGTTCATAATAATGTCTTCGGGGTGAATGTTGCAGAAGAGAGCGAGTCTTTCTCGTCTTCGTGCGTCGAGGTCGCCTTCGGATCTTGCAACCAGAAAATCGGGCTGAATGCTCATCGCGTTTAGGCTCTTGATTGAGAGTTGTGTGGGCTTGGTTTTGGGTTCGCCGACGTGCGCTGGAGTCGGAAGATAGGAAACGTGAACGTGGACGACCGAGAGATTTTCTCTAAACTTCATGATTCTTGCGGCCTCGTAGTAAAGGACGTTTTGATACTCACCAGCCGTGCCCCCAAGCTCGACCAAGCAGATATCAGCCTGGTCGTGAAGTGCTGCCCCATGAATTCGCGCGATAATCTCGTCCGTGACGTGAGGAATGGCCTCGATATCCTCGCCTCCGTAGCCATTGTCCCGTTCTCGGTCGATAACAGCCTTGTAGATCTGGCCCATGGTGACAAAGTTCTCTGCCCCAAGATTTTTGCCAAGAAACCGCTCGTAGTTGCCGAGGTCCATATCTGTCTCGGTACCATCCTCACATAAAAAAGCATCGCCGTGTTCAAGAGGGTTGATCAAACCGGAGTCAATATTGAGATAGTTTTCGCATTTCACGACCGTGACTTTGTAACCCTTGGCTTGCAGGAGCATACCGAGTGCGGCTGTCGTGATGCCTTTTCCCAGAGAGGAGAGAACGCCTCCAGATACAAAAACGAATTTTGGTGTTTTCAGCGGCATGGTTAATTCTACTATAATGCGAGTCTCTTTGACAAGATTAGTGAGTGCTTTGTAGGAGAGAGCCGGTCTCGGTCTTTCTTCTTAGAGGTGAGGGGTCAAGATTTTGGAAGCCAGCTAGTTCGGTTGCGCCGCGAAAGACATAGGAGAGAATGATGTCCTCGGTGAGCGAATAGAGGTGAAAAGGAATGGTTGGGGCACCGTAAGGCAGGTGATCCATGTAGGCAACGCGGGTCTCGCCCTCGACAAATGAAGGAACGTCAAAGGGGAGCATCTTTTGATCTAGATACTTGGTACGGGCTGAGGCCTCGCCTCCGTAGGGCTTGAAGTAGCGTCCGTGTTCGTCGATACAGTAAAGCATGCCTCCTGGTGACTCAATGGTGCCACCTCCTGCAATCCGAGAAACACTAATACCTGAGGCACCTAGCGCCAGGGTTGCTGCGATATGATCACTGGCTCCACCTTCGACGATCACCGGGATCTTGATTTCGCCCCGCAAGCTCCAAAGAAGAATAGGCCAGTCAATGACTGACCCACTCCTAACTCCCGTAATACACCTACCTCCTCCGCCAATCCCAATGTACAAACCGTTGGCGCCGGCATCTTCGAGTTGCTTGGCCTGCTCGAGGTCAACTACTTGTCCAACAAAAATTTCAACCGTGTTACCCCAGAGCTTACGCATTTTTTTGAGAGTCAAGAGAGCGTTAACACCTGGCTCGGGCGAGTAGATCCGAAACGTGCGCACGCCAACTTCGTATAGCGCTTTGGCCCTTTTGAGGGCTTTTTCGGGAGTAGCCTCGAGGACTCCCATTATATTGTTGCGCCATTTTTTGAGAAGAAACTTGACTTCATCTCTGCTCCTTCCCAAGAGAACTTCACTTTCCTCGAGTGCTTTCCAGACTTCTTTGACAATATCTTGCTGTCTTTTGATGTTTTCGAGTGGGCCGTTTCTAGGGACACCAACGAGCGAGTGACACTGAGCCATAGTGGAGAGTGCATAGACGCTCGCGTAGATGTCTGGCATTGCGGATCCAACCAGGAGCGACCTGGCATATTTGCCGAGCTTGACGTAGGGACCCTGGAGAAAGCGCTCTGTGCGCGAAATCCTTGAGTTTTGCGAGCCGACGACGCGGATGCCTAGGTCAGCTATCGAGAGTGCGGTTTCGTCTCGAATTGCCTGCTCCATCACGACACTTTCGACTTTTTTGGGAGGCTGCCATGTGCTTTTCTCGACTGCCTTTAAATGTTCTAGACGCTCTGGGTGGTTAAAAAGCTCGAGAAAGTATTGCCGCGTGCGAAGAATCTGAAACATTTTTTCTGGAGGTAGAAGTGCTTTATTGTGTGGAGGCAAGAAATCAAATGGGGTCGTAAGCATGCCCTGCGAGGGATATGCGCTTGCATTGTCCCGAGACTCGATGTACCAGTACTTGAGATAGCTCGCCGGATCTTTTTCGAATGGAGCGAGCTTTTCCTCGATATATTTTTCCCAAAGAGCGACACTTCGAAAGGTATTGAATGCCGGTATTTTCATGATCCCTTATAGGTTAGCATTTATCAAAGAATCTGGCTAGGCAAATCGAGACCAGTGTGGGACGGGATCATATATAGGTCGCTATTGTACTCGCCCTGTCCGACAAATTTGGCTTCGCCTCTCAAGATTCGCTCATATGGTAAGCAGTGTTTGCAGCCGGACTCCCCTTGCGGACACTTGAACCTATTGAGTGAGCGCGCAAGCTTCATTTCTTTGCCGATTTTCATGACAAGATTATGTGATTGCTCAAGATCGGGCAGGATCTTGGGGATCGGAGCGTTATCCCGAGCAATATACCAGTAACTTGCACTTTTGACAGGGCGCTTTTGACAGTTGTGGGCGAGAAGGTAGTAGATCGGGAGCTGGAGTGAGTCAGGTGATTCGTCTCCCTTGCCGGTTTTGAAGTCGAGGATCGAGACCGAGTCCTCGCCCTCCAGGTATTCTAGCCAGTCGATTTTGCCGCATAACATAAGACTGTCCTCTTCGGAGAGCCAGTATTGGGGAAGATCTCCTTGGATCTTGATGGCTTTCCGCTCTAGAGGTCCAGGATTGTTCATTACGCGTCGAAGCATTTCCTGAGCTCTAGTTTTGTATCGATTTTCGGTTTCTTGATCTTCAAAGCCACCTTTTTCGGCGTGGTATCTGGGCCAAACGGAGTCAAGACGCTCAATGAGCGAAGTCTTGAAACGTTCCTCAACTTTGAGAACAGAAAGCGACTCAAGTACCTCGTGGACCGCTGAGCCCAAACTCATGGAGGGGTTGGTGTAGCTGACTTTGTGGCCAGTAATGGGGTCACGATGAAGATATCCTAGATAGTAGGCTCTTGGGCAAGATTTGAAGAGATTGATCGAAGAGTGCGATAGCCAGACTGCGGAGTATTTGTCCATAGTCCCAGTTTACACTACAATGAAGGAATGTTTAAGAAACTTTTACAGAGTTTTCCCTGGAAACTCTTAGTCGCGCTTTTCTTAACCTCGGTTGCTTTGGGGGTCATGTGGTTTGAGTGGCAAGTAGTTAGTTTTCAAGCAGACAAGATACAAAAAGTGGAGGCAGAACTTGTCGCGTTTCAGAGTGAAGATCAGGTCCAGAAAAATGCCAGCTTGTCAGCCCTTCTCACGAATATTCAGGAAACTTACGAGGGTGGAGCGAGGCTATTTGAGGCGAGAGCCGAACTGGATGATCCTGACGAGGAAATAGACCTGGCACTTGCCAAGTATTTGTCTCTCTTGAGCACCCAGAAATGGGAAGAAGCAAAGAGCGAGGAAGTTAAAATCTTGAGCCTGGTTGAGAAACAGGTAGTTGCGAGCGTACCGGCGCCAATTCCCGCGAGTGCCCCCGTCAATAACGCACCTCCCGGATCGGGATATAGTAGACAGAGAGTCTCGACCTCAAGAGGCGAGTTTGTGGTAGCCTTGGTAGTTGCGCCTAATGCTCGGGTGGTTGTTGAGACTATGGATGACCCCAACTGTGTGGGGAACTGCGAGGCTAGGCCGCTCGCTGAGCATGTAGCTAAAAGTGGCGGGTTTGCAGGAATTAACGGTGCCTATTTTTGCCCACCTGATTATGCGCAGTGTCAAGGCAAGACTAATACTTTTGATACTCTCGCTGTCAATGGGCGTACCAAGGTCGTGTTTAACCAAGCAAACAATGTTTACTCGACTATTCCTCTAGTCGCAGCCTACAACACAAGTTTGAGTTTTTATGATCAAACGGTACAGTGGGGAGTGGATACGAGTGGAGGAGGAGCGATTGCTAATTATCCGAGACTCCTGAGAGGTGGGGAGGTTGCGACAACTGAAGAAAACGGCAAGGGAACGCGTGGATTTATTGCTACAAAGGACGACTCAATTGTGATCGGGCATGTGTTTGCCGCCTCTTTTGCTGATACGGCTGAGGTGCTTAAAACTCTCGGACTTCATAACGCCATGAACTTGGATGGAGGCGGATCGTCAGCCTTGTGGTACGAGGGGTC
The DNA here is from genome assembly GCA_964507925.1 of uncultured Pseudomonadales bacterium. Lineage (GTDB taxonomy): Bacteria > Patescibacteriota > Microgenomatia > UBA1400 > UBA12108 > CAZDRB01. The sequence continues at coordinate 3,749 of CAZDRB010000033.1, read as the reverse complement.
TTACAAAGTCGGTCCTGGACGACTCCTGCCTACTGCAGTAGTGCTCGTGAGGTAAGTAGCTTTCTTGATTCTTTTGCTTTGGGACAGTGCTTGTAGACTAGATCCCAAAACCTTTTGCCATGACCACGCCACTTGAGATGAGCGAGCTCGTGGACAACGACGTACGTGACGGCGCTCCTCGGGGCAAAGCGTAGCGCCAGGTTGAACGACAAGACGTCTTTGGGTGAGCAAGTGCCCCAATAAGAGCTGACCTCGGAGAATCGTAGGCCTTTGGGCTTGAGCTGCATAACTCCAGCGTATTTATCTACTTCGCTCTTAATATATTCTTTTAGCTCCTCTTTGGTAAATTTTGCCGTGCGCGCAGGCAAGGGTTTTTTGATTTCTAGGAGTCTTTTGTTGATCCAAGCTGTTTTTTGGTTGACGAACTGGTCAATCAAGAACTTGGGCATATAAAGAGGCGCTCTCGCGATGACTATTCCCTGCCGATTGACCTGGAGGGAGAGCGTTCTTTTTTTGGCGCGGATGAGAGTGTATTGCATCATTAATTCAATGTACTATACTTGATTTATGATTACTGACCAAGATATTCGAAAGCTGGTGGAGGCACTCGAGAACAGATTTGCGACTAAGAAAGATCTGGATCAGTTTGCGACTAAGAAAGATCTGGATCAGTTTGCGACTAAGAAAGATCTGGATCAGT
>CAZDRB010000033.1:0-2949 GCA_964507925.1 uncultured Pseudomonadales bacterium | reverse complement strand
TTGCGACTAAGAAAGATCTGGAAAAGATGGAGAAGCGATTCAATAGTAAGTATGACAAGTTATTTACTTTGGTTGATGGTTTGGCAAAGCGAGTCCGAGATATCTGGGAAGAACTGTCTCTGACCGAGCACCGTGTAGAGAGAATGGAAAAGTCCCGTCAAAGAATTGGTGTCTAGGTTTTTATTTTCCGAAAGCGATTGCGTCGCGGACGTGACCTCTTGAGCCGATAAGCGAGCCCTGGGCGACAGCATATTCTCCCCATTTGTCGTTCAAGGTGTCGAGTGCCTGGGTTAGTGACTTGACTCTAATTTTGTTCACGAGACAACTGAGCTGACCATTGTCCCTTGCTAGACTGTAGCAGGTAACTGCAATTTTTTTCACTGGTTTGTGGGGGGCGAGAGCGTAGAGAGATAGAGCAGCCCGGAGCAGGTCGGCGTCGGTTATCATAGACTCTCCTTGTTTGTGGCCTTGATGCCAGCTTGTATGATCCTGATAGTGCAAGGCGAGATGGACTCCACGAGCTTGATATCCAGACCTCCTGAGACGACGAGAGGCCTTGGCAATTAGCTTGGCTAGGATCGGGCGCCACTCTTCTATATCCATGGGTCTAGGGAGGACGTAGGACTGGCCAAAGCTTTGGCGGCTAAACTCTATGTCATCAGTTTCGTAACCTCTGAGACGAGCGTGCCAGTAGCGACCAAGGACTGACTCAAAGGCAGATTTGAGAGTTTGGACACTAGCCTCGTAAAATTGAGTAGCAGTAAAAATATTAACGCGATATAGCCGCGCCTCGTTACGTCGGTTGATACCACAAAAATCTTGTAAGTTTACCCTTCCATATATTTCTCTGTAGTTATTTTTATCGATCGTGTCAAATCCATCTGGCTTGTGAAGGCTAGAGGCTAGCTTGGCCAGGATTTGATTGGTCGAGACTCCGATCGAGACCCGGAGATAGTCTCCGATTTCTGATTTAATGCGAGACTTGATCTCCATTGACACCTCTGCAGGATCTGACTCTCTAGGCAGGGAGAGGCAGAACTCATCGATAGACTTGGAGACGACATGAGGCGAGTATTCGTCTAGGAGCTTTGAAAGCTTGGCGTGTACCTCGCGATACTTGTGAGGGTCAGCCTGTCTCGGAATAAGCCAAGGACAAAGAGCTCTTCCCTCGGCCAGACTCATGCCGGTCTTGACTCCCCAGAGCTTGGCCTCGATACTTGGAGCGAGAATACAACCATATGGAGCATTTGAGGCAACGACCGCGACGGGCTTGTCCCTAAGAAGCGGATTGGCCTGCTGCTCGACCGAGGCAAAGCAAGAGTTGAGGTCTATATGCATGACTCTGGCGGGAGCAGGGTTAAAATCAATCGGGTAAACCATCGGAGACCTCTTCGAGTGTCCAAGAGAGATTGTCGGTGTTGAGGTTGAGGCGGAAAAAAAGAGAGCTGCTCGTGACCGAGAAGATGTGGTGGCGAGTCTGGCCATTGCGATAAGTGTGTCTCAAGCCAATTTGGAGCACGGGATAGGTGCGCCTCCCCCATTCTAGAGAAATGGGGCGAACGGCCCTGGTCTTGGCGTTGTAGCTCGTAATTACCGAGACAGGTTCGGATATTCTTTGGATCATGAATTAAATATATAGCCGAAGAATAGCCGAAGTCAATCGCTAATTGGAGAGATTTTGAGTAAAGCCTGGATCTCTTTTTTGAGCTCGGGAGTATAGCTAACGCCAAACGGGAGCTTGAGACTGCGCTCGGACTCACCGTTTTGAAAAATGAGCGTGATTTGATCTTCCCCACGGTTATCCTGCAAAAGCTTGTTTAGGGAGAGAAGAGTGGCTTTGCTTGTGCCTGAAGGAACACGGATAGTACCAGGATCGTCTTGCTTTTGAGCAGTGTCCTCTTGTACGGGAGTCAAGCTATCGATGAGATAAGAGAGGCGGTCTTCCCTTTCCTCGACCTTGCCACGGGCCAAGATCACGGAGTTCGGGATCAGGACATTTTTGCAAAGAGCATAGGTTTTGGGAAAGACTACGGCCTCGACCTCGCCCACGTCGTCTATAAGCGAGAGAAAGGCCATTTCTTCGTGCTTGGTTTTGGTCATGACGACTTTGATACTCTTAATTACACACGCAAGGGTGATTTTTTGATGTTTGTACTCCCCGAGCTCGGCGGTTGTGATCTCCCATTCTACCTTGGTTTTTTTGAGCAGTTTTTGAGAGGGATGTTCGCGCAGATAGATCCCAAGGAGTGCCCGCTCCATTTCCATGAGCTCACGACTACTAAACTCGTCTTTGTCTGACAGCCAGTCGTCAGTGATCGAGATGGAATCCTGGATCAAGGAGTCAAAGAGTCCTCCCTGATTAGAGTCCTTTTCACTCGCAGACTTGCCCACTTTGGTACGAATGCGATCAATCTCCTCAAGAATCACACTTCGCTTGCCAAAAACATCAAAAGCCCCGACTTTGATCAGGCTTTCGAGAACTTTTTTATTAACTTTTTGCGTGTCGACGCGAGCAATAAAATCAGTAAAGCTCTTAAACTCTCCCCCGCCGGTCCTTTCGATGAGAATATTGTCGATTGCCGCGGAACCGACGTTTTTGACTGCAGTAAAGCCAAAGCGAATGGCGCGGTTGTCGAGAGATCCTTCTAGCTCCTCAATCTGAAAATCGGCCGCGGAATGGTTGATGTCAGGCGACAAAACCTTGATACCCATTGACCGACATTCCTCAAGCGACATGGCCATCTTGTCTTCCCGGCCAGACTCCGCGGACATAAGCGCTGTCATGTACTCAACGGGATAATGAGCTTTGAGGTAGGCAGTTTGATAGGCAATCATGGCATAACTTGTGGCGTGAGCCTTGTTAAAGCCGTATCCCGCAAACCTCTCGATAAAGGTCCAGACTTTCTCGGCCAAGGACTCGGAATATCCCTGTTTTGCCGCTTGAGCCAC
>CAZDRB010000032.1:0-8666 GCA_964507925.1 uncultured Pseudomonadales bacterium | reverse complement strand
AAAAATATTTTTTCCAACCCTTTTGTTAGGGTTGTCTGTTTTTTGGAGCAAATTGTTTATTTAGGGGAGGGGAATAAGGAGTTTCATTTATAATTAGGGAGCAGGAACTTGAATGAAGAAGCGATTGCATCTTCCATAGAAATAGCTTCTTCTCCCAACAGTTGAAATAAGTACATTTTGTCATTGCGCTGAACATATAGTAATTTTAAGTATCCTCTTTGTGTTGGTCCTACATCATAACCATACCCCTGTTCGCCATCAATAGTCATAATCTTAACCGGTTTCATCTTGTCTATTTCTGATTGGGAAGCACTTCCCCAAGTGAAAGGATAATACCAATACTTTTCGAACCAACCATTTATTGATATATTCTGAGAATTATCAAAAACCCAAACAGAAAATGGACTTGTTGGAGACTCAACGCCATACCTACCTTGATAAGGGTTCTTATCTTCTAATTTTAATGCCCATAGAACTTTGGGTGGATTGTAACCCTTAGCAGTAACAAACGTTCCAGGAATGCCACTATTTTCATTTTTACTTCTTTCTAGTTCGCTATCTGTTTTGACAACATGTGTACTTTTTGGGTACACAAAAGAAACCCCCATATGTTTATCTATAAAAAGTTCTGAGTTTTCTATCTGATATTCAGAAGTTATTTTCGATGAGCTAGGCTGGGTAGAGGGTAATAAGGCGTCACGTGTGGATAAACCCTGAAATTGCTTTTTCCCGATGGAATATCCGAGCAGCCCAGCAACCACAGAAAAGGAAACAAATAAAATATATGGAGATTTGAATATAGACTTACTCACATACATAATTGTATCGCAAAATAGGGAAATCAAACAGAATGAACAAACATTTGGGCTTCAGGCATTCACCCCTTTAGTTCCCCTCTGCCTTTCGCCCAATAGGGATTTAACAATTTGCTCCAAAACAGACTGTTAGGGTTGGAAAAAATATTTTTTGAACTCTGCGTTCTGCCAGGTACTTCCGTACTTGGCTTCACTTGCCACGCTGCGCTCTCAACCTCGCCTGCTAAGGGAAGGGTAGATTTTAGCAGGCGGGTTTCGGGGCGTCTAACTAGCGCATATCTGGCTTATGGCCTTGCAGGCCAACGCGCATATTGCTCGCACGGTTAAGATATAATTCATTGTACCGTGCGGCAACATCAGATATGCTTCACGTTAGACGACATATCGCGCGCTTGCTAAGGCGGAATATAATTAGACTATGCAAAACTCAAAACTTTCTCTCTCGATACTATCGCAAAAATTAGCTGTCTGTAGGTTGGATAGCAATGCTCGGATTCCAAGTTGGGTTGAAACCGACAAATTTTTTTCCGTCACCAAAACCGACGACGAACTCTCGATAGTTTGTTCTGAAGACATAGTTCCTACTAATACAAAAGTTGAGAAGGACTGGCGGGGCTTTAAGGTCGACGGCCCGCTCGATTTTTCACTAACAGGAATCCTCGCCTCACTTGCCAATCCTCTGGCTGAAGCCAAGGTTAGTATTTTTGCAGTCTCGACATTCGATACAGATTACCTGCTAGTGAAGTCTGCTCAACTCGAAGAAGCTGTGAAAGTTTTGAGAACGTTTTGTAACATTCGCAAGTGATTCCTCAGTGCGCACCATGTTTGATCAAATAGTTTTATGACACATAAAGTAACGGAAAATGAAGAAGAGATAATTGAATTTCTTCATGTATTAAATGAAATACATGGATTCTATTTTGATACTATAAGTGCTTACAGGAGACTCTATAAATCATTTGAAAAGACTCAAAAAGGCTTGAGTGTCAAACTGGATGTTCCAATTGATAATCTAGATCAAGCCCAACTGATTTATGGAAAAGGTCACCCAAACCTAAAAAATTACCAGCATTTCAGCACCCAAGGTGAATTTAAAGTCAGAATCAAGAATGGTGGTTTGAATGAAGTACTTGCTGCGAATTTATGTGTCGTTTTGATATATTCATATTGGGATTATTATCGTAAAAAAAGGATTAAAAAAAACCGCAGTATAAACTCTGAAACAATGGCAGATGTGAATAAATTGCGAAACATAATTCTCAAAAATAAGGGCGTTGGAGATTCATCATTGAGAAGGTGTAAGCATATTACTTGGTTCAAAGAGGGAGAGCCTATAATCATCACAAGTGAGCAATTTGGCAGTATAATCGAGTTGATTCGTAAAAACCTTTGGAAAGAACTGAATATCTCAATCAACCATCTTTGAAGAATCCCCCTGAATAATGTTATGATGTGCTGATGAAAATAGCCTGTATCGGGACTGGTTTTGTCGGCGTCGTCACCTCCGCGGTCTTTGCCAAACTAGGGCACACTGTAATCGGCCTGGACATAGATCAAGCAAAAATAGATTCACTTTCAGCAGGACAAGTTCCATTTTTTGAGCCAGGTCTAGAAGATCTCCTAGTCGAGATGCAAAAAACAGGCAACCTCTCCTTCACAACTAGCTACGAACAGGCAGTATCCGAGGCAGACGTCGTCATGATCATGGTCGGGACACCGTCTGCTCCAGATGGCCAAGCTGACCTTAAATATGTCCTGGCAACTGGCGAGTCGGCGGCGCCTCACCTCAAAGAAGGCGCGGTCGTAGTCCTCAAGAGCACCGTGCCTCCAGGTACAAACCAAAAACTCAAAGACGTTATCCAGGCAAAGACCCAGGTTAGCTTTGACATCGCCTCGGTCCCCGAGTTCCTGCGCGAGGGGACAGCCGTCGAGGACACTCTCCACCCTGACCGCGCCGTGATCGGCTCCACAAACCCGGAGACAATCAAGCTCCTTACAGAGCTCCATGCTCCGCTCACCCCCAATATCATTACCATGAAACCAGAGAGCGCTCAGATGGCCAAGTATGCAAGCAATGTCTACCTCGCGATGCGCATCACTTTTGCCAATCAAATGGCCGATCTCTGCGAAAAAAATGGCGCGGATATAGAAGAAGTAATCAGGGGGATAGGGGCCGACTCTCGGATCGGCACTCATTACTGGTACCCGGGACTCGGATACGGAGGATCCTGCTTCCCCAAGGATGTCAAAGAAATCGCCTCCTATGCCAAGCATATTGGCGAGAATGAGAGTATCTTTATCGCCGTCGACGAGCTCAACTCAAAGCGCATTCCACGCCTTATGGAAAAATACGACGCGCTTGTCGGAGGTTTTGCCGGCAAAACTGTAGGAGTCCTCGGTCTCTCATTCAAAAAGAACACGAACGACACCAGGGAGGCTCCGGCCGGAATAGTTATCCCATGGCTTGAGGAGCGGGGGGCAACTGTCAAAACTGCCGATCCAAAGGTAGAAGCGGACACGACCGATCCCTACGAGGCGGCAAGTGGTGCCCACGTCCTTATGCTCCTCGTTGAGTGGGACGAATATACCGGACTTGATCTAAACAAACTTGCCTCAGTAATGGAGGACCCCAAATACTTGATCGATACTCGCAATCAGTACTCGCCTAAAGAGGTTCTCGCAGCTGGTCTAAAATATCAGGGAATAGGGAGATAAATATGAGAAAAAGAATCTTAGTTACTGGTGCTGGTGGGTTGGCAGGTCCATATCTCATCAAAGAGCTCCTCAAAAACCAAGAATACGAAGTCTACGCTAGTGTCTACAGTGCCCACACCAATCTCAAAGGTGTTCTCAGTATTGATCACATCATCGCCGGCGACTTAACCGATTATGACTTTGCAACTAGTCTGATCAAAACTACTCGTCCCGACATAATCTATCACCTAGCCGCCCTCTCGGTCGTCCAAACTAGCGAGGGCCAAGCTGTCAAAGTCATGAACTCCAATACCACGATCTCCTACAACTTACTCGAAGCAGTCAGGCTTCACGCTCCCTCGTCTCGGTTCATGGCAATCTGCTCCGCCAACGAATACGGCCTGGTCAAAGAAAGTGATCTCCCGATCTCCGAGTTGACGCCGCTCAGACCTCTCAATCCATATGCAGTCTCCAAAATCACGCAGGAAATGCTCGCTCTCCAGTACCACTATGCCTATAACCTAGACGTCGTAATCCTCCGTCCCTTTAACCATACGGGTCCAGGACAAACCACTGACTTTATCATTCCCAAGCTTGCCAAGCAGTTTGTGGGAATTGCAGGGGGTGAGGTCGAACCAGTTCTTGAGTTAGGCAACACCGAGACAATCCGCGACTACACCGACGTCGAGGACATGGCCCGTGCCTACGTCCTCGCTGGAGAGAAATGTCAGACCGGTGAGATCTACAACATTGGCTCGGGGCACGGAGTCAAGGTCGAGGGGCTCATCGAGATGTTCTCAAAAATTGCGGGCGTCGAGGTCAAAGTCAAAACCGCAGGCTCGCTGGTCAGAACAGCGGACGTCCCGGTCTTGATCGCAGATCCTAGCAAATTTGTTAAGGCAACTGGCTGGAAACCGGAGATTGCCTTGCTCCAAACGCTTACAAACGTCTATAATTACTGGAAAGGGGAGTTATGAAAAAAGCCTTAATTACTGGCATCACTGGCCAGGATGGATCCTATTTAGCAGAATTACTTCTGGAAAAAGGCTACGAAGTCTACGGCTTGTCCCGTCGTACCTCAACGACCAATCACAACCGGATCGCAGGCATAGTCGACAAAATCCACCTTCTCTCAGGTGATCTACTTGATCAGTACTCGCTTTTTCAGGCGATCGAAGAATCTCAGCCCGACGAAATCTATAATCTCGCGGCCCAAAGCTTTGTCAAAGCTAGCTGGGAACAGCCCATGTTTACGGGGGAGTCAACGGCGCTCGGTGTGACCCGCATGCTCGATGCGATGCGGATGTCCAAGCCTGACGCCAAGTTCTATCAGGCTAGCTCAAGCGAAATGTTTGGCAAGGTCGTCGAGATCCCCCAAAAAGAAACTACTCCTTTCTACCCACGCTCCCCCTACGGAGTCGCCAAGGTCTACGGTCACTGGATCACGGTCAATTACCGCGAGTCATATGATCTCTTTGCAACCTCGGGTATTCTCTTTAATCACGAGTCTCCTCGTCGGGGCCTTGAGTTTGTCACCCGCAAAATTACTAACTCAGTCGCCAAAATCAAGTCAGGCAAGCTAGACAAACTATATCTCGGCAATCCAGACGCCAAGCGCGACTGGGGATACGCCAAGGATTATGTCGAAGCCATGTGGCTCATGCTCCAGCACAATGAGCCCGACGACTTTGTGATTGCAACCGGCGAGACTCACTCAGTTCGCGAATTTGTCGAAAAGGCCTTTGAGGTTGCTGGTATCCCGAACTGGGAAGACAAAGTAGTCTGGAACGATCCTCGCTACGCGCGTCCTGCCGAGGTAGATCATCTGATCGGTGATGCGAGTAAAGCCAAAAAACTCTTAAACTGGACTCCGCGAACTAGCTTTGAGGAACTAGTTAGGATTATGGTCGAGGCCGATCTAGAAATAGAGCAAAAGTAAATATGAGCAAGATTCTAATTACGGGTGGGGCGGGCTTTATCGGTCATCACTTGGTCAAGTATTTTCTGGACAAGGGGGAAGAGGTTATCTGTGTCGACAATTTTCTCTCCGGCTCCCGCGAAAATGTGGCGCCATTTTTATCCAATCCTAAATTCACCCTCATTGAACATGATGTGTGTCAACCATTAACCATCAGCCATGAGCTATCTGCCATCTTCCACTTTGCTTGTCCCGCAAGCCCAAATCCAGAAAGCCCTATTTCATATATGCGCTTCCCGGTCGAGACCATGATGGTTAACACGCTAGGTTCTCAGCGTATGCTCGAGCTCGCCTCTGCCAAAAACTGTCAAATTATCTTTGCCTCTACCTCCGAAGTTTATGGCGATCCGGAGGTTTCCCCCCAACCAGAGACTTATTGGGGTCACGTCTCACCAAACGGCCCAAGATCCTGTTACGACGAAGGCAAAAGGGCAATGGAAGCGCTTGCCTCAGCCTATCATCGCCACGGCCAAGTCAAAACCAAGATAATTAGGATCTTCAATACCTATGGACCCGGCATGCGTCTCGATGATGGGCGCTTTGTTGTTAACCTAGTTAACTCTGCCCTAGACAACTCGCCCTTTGCCCTCTATGGAGATGGTAGTACCACTCGTTCCTTTTGCTACATCGACGACTTGGTTGAGGGGATTATCAAGATTTATACAACTGACTCGGCAATCGGGGAGGTTATCAACCTTGGCAATCCAGTCGAGACCACGATGACAGAAGCTATCGAGATTTTTGAAAGCATTATAGGGAAAAAACTCGAAAAAAAGTTAAAACAAAACAGACCTGACGACCCCAAGAGGCGCTGTCCCGATATCGGCAAAGCCAAAAAACTCCTCAGCTGGGAGCCAAAAACTGATTTTAAAACTGGCATGACCAAAATGCTCTCTTTTTATGAAAAAAACTAGCTTAGTGGTCGTCATTCCGACTTACAACGAACGAGGCAACGTCACCAAAGTAGTCAAAGCCCTAAGGCCAGTTTTTAGTCGGATTCAAGATCAATATGATTCACATATCCTCTTTGTCGACGACAACTCCCCCGACGGCACGGCTCAAGAGATCAAAAAACTAATCAAGACCTATCCTTTTGTGCATCTCTTGAGCAACAAAAGAAAAACCGGGCTTGGTCACGCCTACAAAAAGGGCTTTGCCTACGCAATCGACAAGTACAAAGCCAGGATCCTTATTCAGTTTGACTGCGACCTCCAGCACGACGAACGAGTCTTGCCCCAGATGCTTCTCTCAATTAGAGAAGGGGCAGACATGGTTCTTGGCTCGCGCTACGTCAGAGGCGGCTCGATCCCAGAAAAATGGCCCGCTTACCGCAAGTTTTTGAGTGTTGCCGGTAACTTATATATCCGCGCGGTTATGCTCAATTTTGGGATCCGCGACTGGACGACAGGATACCGTGCAATCAAAAGCGACGTCGCCACGAAGATCTTGCCAACCATGGTCAACTCAGCTTTCAATGGCTACACCTACCAAATCGGCTTCCTAGTCAAAACTCTTCAAAAAGGGTATAACGTTAGAGAGGTTGCTTTTCATTTTCGAGATCGTCTCGAGGGAGAGTCCAAGCTCGGACCAGAATATATATTTAATACCATGAGGTACATCATGAAAGTCAGGCTCTCACAAATCATCGGTCACCGGATCTTTAAGTTTGTTATGGTCGGCGGGACTGGAGCCTTGATTCAGTTTGTCGCGCTCCATTTTTACCGACGGGTCATGCCTTTTCAGCTCGCCTTTTTCCTTGCGATCGAGACCGCGATCTTCTCCAATTTTACCTGGAACAATCTCTGGACATTTGCTGACCGCAAACTCAAACCAATTCAGATTCCCGGTAAGTTTGTCCAGTTTAACTTGGCTTCCGGTGGCTCGATCTTGATCCAGCAGGCAATCGCTTTTTTTGGAGAGACCTTTATCGGTCTCTATACCCTCTATACGCTTCCCGGGACAAACTACACCCTTGATACCGGCGCCATGTTTGCGGTTGTCGGGATCTTTGTCGGCATGTTCTGGAACTTCTTTGCCTACAACCGCATCATCTGGAAAAAGAAATAATCTACAGCAAGCTTGTCCAGTCAGCAACAGCCTGAGTATTTCCCACGACAAACTGCCAGCCCAACAGGAATATTGGCACACCTAGGACTGCGAGCCATTTATATTTGGAGAGGGGAAAAATGTTAGCGTATCCGAGGAGCGCAATCGGCGCGAGCGGGAGAGCATAGCGCCCGAGGTCACGATGCGAAATTGTTAGAAGTACTAGACCATAAACCAGGGCATATAAAAAGGGCACCAATTTTTTTACACTCGAGGCAATCCCAGCAATATAAAATAAATAGAGATATACTATCTCCTCCCTCCACATCTCGGTAATCCATTTTTGAGTATTAGAAAAAATCATGAGTGGCGGAAAAAATACCGGGTGTAGTTCGCTCCCCGAGCTAAAATACGCCCAAAAATCTCCAAATCGGTAGTGGTAAAAGCTAAATAACAAAACAAGCGTAACCGGCATGAGGACAAAAGGTAGGAGCTTTTTAAACTCCTCACGCTTGTCCTGCAAAATCGAGACAATCCCGTACAAAGCGTAGCCACCAAACAAAAATATTCCTGGGCTCCGCGTCAGAACCGCGAGGCTCCCGAGTACCGCGCTCCAAGAGCTTTTGCCCCTCGCAAACATCGCAATCGAGCTAAGAACAAAAAACATAAAAAGTGGCTCGCTCGCCCCCACCGCGCGGACCGAGAGCATCCGGGCCGGGAAAAACAAGGCGACGATCGAGAGCGCGGTTGCGAGTTTTTTATCTTTAACAACAGTCGTAAAAAACAAATACAAGCCAATAGGGAGTAAGACATTTGAGGCAACTGTAGCTGCAAGGAGTGCCTGCGGACCAGTTAGCGCTATATCAAATAGGCGGATCAGGAGGGGGTAAACCGGGAAGTGAGCACTATAATATATCGGGGGATTGGATAGTCCTGCAAACTCAGCACTCAGTCTAGCGGGGTCGTACATAGTCTTGGCGATCGCCAAGTAGTTTAGGCCATCAAAGTTTTGGACAATCGTCTCCATGCCTCGTCCTCCAAACTCGATCCCCCAAAAACTAGTCGTCTTTAAGAGAAACGGCGCCCAAAAAACAAAAAGCGACAACAACGACACAGCCCCAACCACCAAGTAT
>CAZDRB010000031.1:0-9575 GCA_964507925.1 uncultured Pseudomonadales bacterium | reverse complement strand
ATGGCGATTGGCTCGATTCATGGAGGAAGCAAAACAAATGTAGTTTGTGATCAAGTTGAGCTAATGGGAGAATTGAGAGCTTTTCGTATGGACAAAATTAAGAATTTAACTGAAAGAATCCTGAAAGTCACGCAAAAAATTGAAGACTTATATGGGGCTAAGATAGAAGTAAAGTTTAATTGGGACGATTTTGTCCCGCCATTTGAGGGAAAGGGATTGGAGGAGTCTTTAAAGCGAATCAGAGGCGTTGTTGAAGATCTTGGATTGAAATTTGATACTGTAAGTTCGTTTGCTACTAGCGATGCTAATTCTATTGCTGGCCTGGGATACAGGGTATTATCGATTGGTAGAGGTGTTTCTCATGCTCATACTAATAAAGAAAGCATTTTAAAAAAAGATCTCAATAATATCGTTAAGATACTTGTGAATGTGGCCAAGAACTACTCGTGAAGTTTTGTTTTTTAGAGTAAAATCAAGCTATGCAGATAATAAGAGATAGTATTGTTGAGTCATTGAAGAGTCTAAAGCTCGAGCTGGTCGAGTTTGGCCTCGAGCACCCCAAGGACGAGAGTCATGGTGATTACAGCACTAACGTGGCGATGATACTTGGCAAAAAACTGGGCAAATCTCCGCGGGAAGTGGCTACTAAAATAGTGACACAGCTACAGAGTGGCACAGTTGCACAAGCAATAGACAAGATCGAGGTCGCGGGTCCTGGGTTTATCAATTTTTATCTCAAGAGCGAGTTTTTCCTTGGGGAGGCGAAGAAGGCAATCGAAGCTAATTATGGCAAGAATGACCGCCTCAATGGCCAGGCGACGATGGTCGAGTTTACGGATCCTAACCCCTTTAAGGAGTTTCATATCGGCCACCTCATGAGCAATACTGTCGGGGAGAGTCTCGCCCGACTATTCGAGGCGTCGGGAGCGACGGTTAAACGCGCCAATTACCAGGGAGATGTGGGACTACATGTGGCGAAATCAGTTTGGGGCATGCAACAGCTCATGGCCGAGCAAAAACTGAGCATGAGCGACCTGCAGGATCAGAACTTGAAAGAGAGGCAGAACTTTATGGGCAAGGCGTATGCGTACGGGGCAACTAAATACGAGGACCCCCCTTCGCCAGAAGGCTTCGGAGGGGCACGCGAAGAAATAATTGCGATTAACAAAGCAATATATACCAAGTCAGATCCAGCTATAAACGATCTCTACCAGGCAGGAAGAACTTGGAGCCTTGAGTATTTTGAGACCATTTACTCCAGGCTCGGAACCAAATTTGACGAGTACTTTTTTGAGAGTGAGGCTGGTGAAGTCGGGCTCAAAGTCATTGAGGAAGGACTCAAGAAAAAGGTTTTAGAGGAGGGAGAGGGCGGGGCAATTGTGTTCCGGGGCGAAAAATATGGTCTCCATACCAGAGTGTTTCGCAATCAACTAGGACTCCCGACCTATGAGGGCAAGGAGCTCGGGCTCGCCAAGTCCAAGTACGAGCGCTACAAATATGACAAGTCGTATATCGTGACTGCCAATGAGATCGACGAGTACTTTAAGGTGCTACTGCAGGTCATGAATCTGCTTTATCCTGAGCTTGGCCGGAAAACGACTCATTTGTCCCACGGCATGATGAAGCTAGTCTCGGGCAAGATGAGCTCGCGGACGGGCAAGGTCGTGACGGGGGAGGGGCTACTCGACGAGCTAAAACAAGTAGTTTTGACCAAGATGGGTGATAGGTCCTTTGACTCTCCCCTGGATCAAGAAAAAATTGCTGATCAGGTGGCGGTAGGAGCTCTCAAGTACAGCGTACTCAAGCAAGCAATCGGGGGGGATATTGTGTATGAGCCCGAGAAGATGACGAACATGGAGGGCTCGACTGGACCGTTTATCCAGTATACCCATGCAAGGGCAAAGAGTATTTTGAGAAAATTTGATGCTGTTCCAGATTTGGAGTTACAAAGTTACGATCTTTGTAAAGAAGAGCTTGCCATCTTGAGATGGGTTTATCGTTACCCTGAGGTTATAGCCGAGGCGAGCGAAAAGTTTGCCCCACACCTGGTTGCTACATATCTCTATGAGCTTTCATCTCGGTTTAATAGTTTTTATCAGTCCTGCCGTGTAGAAGAAAATGGCGAAGTCAATCCGCTCCGATACTTACTCACTCAGGCAAGTGCGAATGTAATTGCAAGTGGGCTCTCTGTTTTGGGGATCGAGGCGCCCGCCGAAATGTAGTTTCGTCGAGGCAAGCCAGAGGAGATGTAATTACAAGGACGGTCCTTGTAATTTAGAGGGATTTTTTGACGAGAGAGATGAGATGCTTTTGACCTGAGGGGAGGGTGAGATCGTATTCCTCGGTGTCTATAGTTATAAGCTCGGTTTTGGTGTCGCCGGAGAGCGTCTCTCGATACTCCGCAAGGCGATCGGTAATGCTCTGGAGGTAGTCTAGCGTGTAGCCAGTTTCAAATGACCTTCCTCGAGCCTTGATCCGCTTGAGCTGCGTTTTGGGGCTTGCCGTCAAGTGAATTACGATATCGGGCGTAGGTAGGTTGGACTTGTAGTCGTCCACGATTTTGGTAAAAAACTCCCACTCGGCAGCGGTCATCGTACCCATGACCAGGTGATTTTTGGTATATACCTGGTGACTCATGATGAGGCCGGAGTCGACAATTACCGAGGACTTGGCGAGCATAGACTTGACTGACTCGAGCTTTTTGATCCTCGCGAGGGTAAAGAAGAGCTCGGTGACAAAACTCCAGCGCGGCGTGTCCTCGATGTAGCCAGGCAAAAAGGGATTAGTTTCGTAGAGGTCGGCATCTAGGAGTGGAAGCTCGAGCTTTTCGGCCAAAATCTGGCTCGCAGTGGTTTTGCCACTGCCTATCGGGCCGATGACGGTAAGTTGTTTGGTGAGTCTTGGCATTCTCTAAGTTTAGCATGCTCAGCACGGTGAGTTTTGATCCTAGCAAGGGTACCCTCAGAAGTTGCCCAGGCTAGTCCGGCGCCAATTGCTCCAAAAGTGACATCTCCGAGAGTTTGATTATTGCCAGGTGTCGTGAGTTCGACCAGCAGATTAACTGCGACTATACCCAAAAATCCAGCTAGTGGGAGGTATTTGCCGAGGGCTTCAAGAGATTCGTTTTCTTTTTTTGCGCCATAATCTTTGATAATTTTTCCTGCAACCGCAAAGGGGATCATAAGACCTGCGGAGTAGCCCAAGTTGCCAACGTGGGTTGCGATGAGCTCGCCCACGACCGGAAAGTTTTGGGCAATCCATTCTCTATTTTCTAGATCTGCTTTGACTGCATATCTAGCAAGTCCCCGTCCAGCCTCACGGACATTGTGAAGTGGGTGTGACCACATATCAAGACTAAAGAGCGTCACAAGACTTGGCGCAAATACTCTAGGTGTAAGTTTTTCTAGCATTTTCATCCTGAGGATTATAGCAAAGCTAGTTATGCTTAAATAGAGAGGTGCAGAAAAAAATAACTTGGTTAGTCTCACGCATCTTTGATCCGACCTGGGAGATACCGGCCGCCATTGCCCTGGCCGTTATGTTTGCAGTCTCGGAGGGTCTCCGCTGGAGGTTTTTGGGCGTCATTTTGTTTGTAGACGCGGTTGTGCCCCTAATCTTCTTTTTGACTATGCTTTATCACAAACAAATCAAGGATTGGGATATTCAGAATAGACGAGAGAGGATCCCGCTCTATCTTTTTACTTTGGTATGTCACCTAGGGGGATTGTGGCTTGCTCATGAACTAGGTAAGAGTGAGCTCGTGAGCGTGCTCCTTGTTTATTACCTGACTGCGATCGTGTTTTTTGTGACGACACTATTTTGGAAAATATCCCTCCACGCCGGGGTGAACGCTGTCTTGATTACCAGCTTGAACGTGTTCTACGGCTGGAAATATACGTGGTTATACATACTCTTAGCACTAGTTATGTGGGCGAGGGTGTATGAAAAGCATCACACCTGGGCTCAGGTTGTCGCGGGGGCAATATTAGGAACTTTTATAGTATCAGCAGGAATAAGTGTTATTTTTTCTTTTTGATTTTGATCTTTTTCTGGGCTTTTTTGCCTGCTGATTCAATGATTTTTGGATTTTGACAAAAGATTATTTTTTGACCCTCTGGTGTTCGGGCATCGCCTGGAACTGAAACTGACGGACCGCTCGACACTCTTACTCCGCCTTGGATAACCGTAGCAAAATTTACTTCAGCTAGAGTTGACGGAGTTGAGAGAGGGTCACCATCTTCTGTGTTAGATCCAAAGCACTTGTTATCACGATAATCTGGGCATCCAGAGCAATTGAGTGTTGCAGAAAAAGGATAGAAACCATTGGAATAAACAGATTTACGAACTGTTATTTTTGGACCATTTTCTTTCATGAGGAATATTTTACCACTCCATGCAAGAGGAGCGAAAAGAGAGCTGTGGACTCGAGGGGAATCGAACCCCTGTCCGTACAATGCGAATGTACTGTACTACCACTATACTACGAGCCCAGATGTGAATATCTTACTATAAAAGCAGGGGATTACTGAAATGAGATCATGTCTATGAAATTGTTGACGTCAACCCCGTTGTTGAAAGTATAGTTGTATATACCCAAAATAAGAAGTCCTACTCCTCCTGCAAGTGCAAAAACTCCGAACCAGCCATTTCGTTCTTTTTGGTGTCTGATGTCGTCTTCGTGTTGGTCGCCTCTTAATTTTATTTCTTTCATGTGTGGAATTATAGCTAAAATACCAACCTATAGCAATATCTTGTTTAATAGGATAGAATTTGGACATGCATGTAGAGTTTGGAGCAAATGAAGAGAACGGGAAGTATTTTTGGTCTCTTGCCCAGAATTTTTTGCGATCAGGCTTGGTTGTGGTAACCGAGGGTAGGGAGGCGCTACTCTCAATGGATGATCCGAGCGAGATGATTGAGAGCCTGAGCCCTAAGATTGCCGGCAAGTTTCAGGATAAGTGGTTTCAAGACCTTTATAAGGATCCAAAAAATCTAGATATTGAAGGCAATCTAATCCCTAGAATGAGGAAGGCAGTTGACCCTGATTGGTGTGAGCAAAATGGGGTCTCGGTGAGCGATCACGAAGGAGAGCGAGCCTACTGGTTTGATATGGTCAAGTATCCCAAGTTTGAGGATTTGCCTGCAAACTATCAAGAAGAGAATAGGCGAGGAGCAGAGGATGCTCTCTGGGAAACAGCTAACCATCTGCGAAATGTTGTAAGTGGGCATGACAAGCTTGGAGTGGCTTCTTTTTGGGTGCTTGGTGAGATAGTTCATCTCGATTGGATAAAGCGTAATCCGGCAAGAGATGAGAATGACAGAAAGCGGGAAGTGTATGGCAGGTTTGTGGACTTGTCTCTGGCCGAAAAAAATAAAGATCTAGCATGGGTGGTAGAGGCTGCTGAGGCTATATCTGAGTATTTGAGAGAAAACAAATGAGGAATTCTGGGAAAGATAAGGAAAATCCGTGGATAGGTGTATCTGAGCCAAAACACGACTTTCGGATAGAAGATGATCCCCTTGTTGTAGTTCAAGATCAGGGCGATGGGGTTACTGATGAGGGAGAGGTTAGAGACATTATACTTGTATCAGTAAAGCCTGGGATTGACAACTACGCTGAGGCCATTAAAGATTGCTTAGGTTGTCCGTTTAGGCCAAGTACGAAAGACACATATGTTGAGGGGATAGGATGTTCTGGGGTGCCGAGTTTTGATATGGACACGGCTTTTCTTGATAGTTTGGGAAAAGAGTTGCCCGTGGTCACGATTGCGACCATATATTTTGTGGATTATTCAGGAATTCAGGGTGATTTTAGTGAACAACCACTTGATAATGCCAGAAGGTATGCATTTGAGCATGCAAATTGTTTGCGAAGACTAGCAAATGCATCTACCATTTACAATGGTCCAGCGCAGCTCAAGGGTAATCCGAGTTTAAACTGATTGATTTGCGGTATAATCGAGAGTAATGAAGTTTGACGCACAGTATTCAAAATTAGCTAACGGAGTGCGAACCTTGATCATCCCTATGCCAGGGGTGGAGTCGGTGACGGCGATGATCTTGGTCAAGACTGGGTCAAGGAACGAAACACCGGAGCAGTCGGGGATCAGTCATGTACTCGAGCACATGCTCTTTAAAGGTACCAAAAAATATCCCTCGCCCATGGCAATTGCCGAGACCGTCGACTCAATCGGGGCGGAGCAAAATGCATTTACGAGCAAGGAATACACGGGTTACTACATTACTAGCGCGGCAAGACACCTACCTTTGATCTTAGATATCCAGTCCGAGATGATCAATCGGCCGCTAATTCCCTCAGACGATCTCAAGCGCGAGCGCGAGGTCATCGTCGAGGAAATCAATATGTACGAGGATCATCCCATGGAGCGGGCGGGCGAGGAATTTGAGAACCTGATGTATGAGGGCTCGACGATGGGGAGAATGATCATCGGTACCAAGGAGACGGTGCGGGCAACAACCTCAGCTCATCTAAAAAAATATATGGGTGAGTGGTACAAGGGCAGTAATATGATGGTCGTGATTGCTGGGAAGGTAGACGAGCACGCAATCAAGCTAATTGAGGAAAAATTTGGCGGGATTGCAAGCTCTCCACTTGCAGGATATACGACGGTTGCGACTTACGGGGCGCCCGCGGCGAGACACTACAAGAAAAAGACCGAGCAAGCCCACTTTCTTCTTGGGGTACCCGCGGTATCCATGGTTGATCCTAGGCGTTATGCCATGTCCCTAGGACAAGTAGTTCTTGGAGGCGGCATGAGCTCGAGACTATTTAATGAAATTCGCGAAAAGAGGGGACTCGCATATTATGTAAAGGCAGATCTGGATAGCTCCTCAGATATCGGTCACTTGGCCGTTCGCTCGGGAGTACGGTTAGACAAGTTAGGGGAGGCTATGGACGTGGTGCGGGAGGAGATGCTCGGGCTTGCGGGCACGATTACGGACAAAGAAATTGCCAAAGCCAAGGAGTATCTCCTTGGCAGGATGCCGCTATCCCTCGAGGACTCGATGGGGGTTGCACAGTTTTTTGGCATCCGAACATTGATTACTGACCAAATTAGGCAACCTGAGGAAGCGGAGGAGGCGATCAAGAAGGTCAAGTCAGACGAGGTAAGGGCAGTTTTGAAGGAGTTTGTGAAAGAAGAAGAGATTAGGTCGGTAGTTGTAGGGCCAAAGGGGAAGTAGAAGGAGCGGGCATTGCCCGCCGTAGTCTTGGCGAAGGCGGGGTGTGGTGCATCGGTGGCACGCACGGTTCGGAACCGTGAGGTAGAGAGTTCAATTCTCTCCACCCCGACAAGAGTATTGGTGTATAGTGAAATAACAATGAATTCTTTAGAAGAATCAGAGATTGAGAAGAGAGACGTTGGAGAATGGATGGTTGAGTTTTCGAATCGCATAGCGGGGAGGAGATTGCAAGACCTGTTTATTGCAAGTCCTCATTATCGTGACAATATTCGGGTTGCAAATGAAGCACATAGCTTATTGAAGGCCTATCTAAAAGAAAAATATGTAGATTTAGATGATTATATTAATGGGACTCATGATTATTTGATAAAGGACAATCCAAATCTAAAGCATTCGAGTCCGCCGAGTGACGAAAAATTGTTAGGGCTATATATTGCTACAACTAGAAAGATAAAGGAGCTAGGAAAGACAAAGTCTGGATTTATAGCTACCTTTGCTAACGCATATTTTTATTTGCAAGGCGATCCTGATATCAAGCACCGGGAGGTGTTTGAGAGAATGTTTATGTGGACTGTTAGGCTTGCGGATGGGCAAAGAATCAGAAGAGACAGAGCTGATTATTATGATAAGCTCCCAAAGAGGCAACGTTGATTTTTCTCTCAGATCTGGTAGGATACCGATCATGGAGCGAATCGATTGGGTTGCAAGTTACGAAGACGCAAGGCAGTTTCCGGAAAGAGAGGGGTATCCCATATATCAAGCTCGGACTATCCAGCCTGAGATCAGTCCTCAAGATCTTTTAGATTTGGCAATATACTTGTGGTGAGATTGTAGTTTTGACGGGAGTGTGATGAAATACAAGAAAAGGAGAGAAAAAATATGAGCATGCAAAGAACAGTCGTACTAGTTAAGCCCGATGGACTTCAGCGAGGACTAATTGGCGAGATCATGGCTCGCTTTGAGCGCAAGGGTCTTATGCTAGTCGGACTCAAGATGATGCGGCTCAACGACGAACTCCTTGATACCTGGTACGCGCATCACAAAGACAAGTCGTTTTTTGCCGACCTCAAGAGTTTTATGACCTGGACACCGGTTGTCGCCATGGTCTGGGAAGGACAGGAGGCGGTATCCGCGGTTCGCAAGATCGTCGGCGTAACCAAGGGATACGAGGCCGAGGCGGGTTCGATCCGAGGCGACCTGGCGATGAGCGGGAGCCAAAACTTGATTCATGCGTCCGACGAGCCAGCCAACGCCGAAAAAGAGGTCAATCTGATCTTTGCACCAGAAGAGCTATTTGAATACGAGAATCTGAGTGCAAAGCTCATTTATTCTGATTTTGAGCGAGGGAAGTAGATATATTCGTGCTGTCCCGGCAGCACTGCCCCGGGTTCTTCTTTTGGTCGTGCGAAAAGAATAACCAAGAAAAGCACGCTTCGTAGAGTCGCTAAATTCTTTTCTTCATTTATTGCCTCAAGTCTATCTGGCCTGCACCTGTTCGGCCAGAAAAGTCTCGGCACAAGTAAAGTATTTATCAAAGAATATTTCACGCTCCTGGCTACGAAGGGGAAGAGGTGTTTACACTGAGTGAGTACGGTAGTGCGAATCGAAGTGTCCCGACCAGGAATCGGACCTGGATCGGAGGTTTAGGAAACCTCTGTTCTATCCATTGAACTACCGGGACTTGTCTAACCATTATATAATATAGAGAATGAATGACGCAGAACTTCTTTTTGAGTTTAATTTAGACCTTAATCGCTTAAGAGAGAATTTGTTTCCTTCAACCCCAGATGAGTTTGATTTTTTGCAAGGTATTTTAGGCGGGCTTAGAGAGGCTGAGTTGGCTGACATATCGATTTTGAGATTATTTGCGGATGAAAATTTTGGCGGACTTGATCCAAATGCTCTAAAATCAAATTTTGCTAAATATAGTTTGAAAAAAAGTCTAACAATGGCTCTAATTGGGGTTACTAGCGGAGAGTATGAGTCTTCTCTTCTTCCGGTTTTGGCAATTTGGGGAGCAAATGAGCGAGAAAAGAATCTGTATATAGCTCTCAAAAATTATGAATAAGCCAACTGATCCAGAGCTAATTTTTGAAGCGATTATTCCCAGGGAAGAGAGGGGTTTGTTTTTGAGAGAGCCGACAGGTCATTGATACTGTTCCGGTTGTTGCTATATGGGGAGGGAATGAGAGACTGCCAGATTATTTTATCGCCCTATATTTACTCGACGACTCTAGATTGGGAGAAGGTTTTACTTAAGCTTAATTGTGTAGAGATTGGGAATGGTCTCGGGAGAGAACGAGATTCGGGTGATGATCTTTGATCCATCTGGCCAGGGGTAGACGATAGACTTGTCCATGGGGCCAGCGTAG
>CAZDRB010000030.1:0-10165 GCA_964507925.1 uncultured Pseudomonadales bacterium | reverse complement strand
AACTGTGTCTGGGTTTGTGAACACGACATTTCTTTTGGATTCTGGGGCGGTAGTCTCGACTCTACCTCTTCAGGCGGCGCATGACACGGGAGTGGATCTATCGAGAGCCAAGCGAATTACCTTGCAGGGATTTTCGGGAGTGCCAGCGTTTGCATATCTGGCAAGTATTACGGTCAAGATTGGTGACAATGAGTTTGAGTTTCCGGCGACATTTACCGAGTCTAACTCGACTACCTATATTCTTGGACGAAAAGGATTGTTTGATGATTTTTCGATTAATTTTGATCATATTGAACGAGTGATTACTATAAGCAAAAGGAGCTAGTATATGTCAGATAATATATATGAACGGATCCACACTACTCTCACCTGGAAGAGAATAGTTGGGTTTAACATCGCGCTTTTTGTAGTTTTGATCGTGCCGATCTCGGTCAGGCTAGCCCAAGAAGATACTGAAAATAGATCCTCGGCCGCAGAGGAAGCACCCGTAATTGTCCCCCCCCCAAATTATCCAAGTGAGGCTCCAAAAATCGAGCGGGTGAGTGCATTTTTTGGCAAAACTGGGGATACGATCGTGATTTTCGGCTCTAATTTTGGTGAGTATCAATGGGGTAGCGAGGTATATGTCGGCTCTGTACTTGCTCCAGCTGAGGGCGTTGTGAGGTGGAGCGATAAAGTTATAGAGGTTAAGATTCCGGACGGAGCGCGCACTGGACAGGTTTACGTTAAGATCAATGCCCGTGAGGCAAGGTGGGATGGAAGCCTGTTGCTCTATGACGTGGCCCGAGCAGGTGGGCAAGTCGGGATCACAAAGATTTCTGGGACATCAGGGCGCGTTTATGCCCAGAGCGCTCCGGGAGTGAGCTCGGGAATGATCGAACTCTCCTATGCAAGCGAGCCCTTGAACATCGGAGGCCTTGCTGGGGTTGAGATTACCTCACAAGAGCTAGGACTCGATAGCTTGGGTAAGAAAATCAAGGTCAACTTCGTATCTCGAATACCCTTCTCTAGTACAAAAAATGAGTTTCTGGAGTTTAGCTATCCAGGGATTGGATCTGTTGAGATAATACGCGCCGAGCTCTACGACACCAGCGGGAGACTGATCTCAGTATTCTCTGATCCGTTGTCGGTTAAGCTAATACCCTGAGGGCAACAAGAACGAGGGCGAGGGCGAGGCGATACCAGCCAAACAACTTGAGGGTGTGGGACGAGAGATAGTTAATAAACCACTTGACAACGAAGTAGGCTGAGATGAACGAAACCAAAAAACCGGTAAGCAGAATCGATGATCCCTCTGGATAAGAAATAATCTCACCGTATCCTTGATATAAATCAAGAAGTGAGGCAGAGCCAATTGTCGGAAGAGAGAGAAGAAAGGTGTATTTGGCAGCTTCCCCCCGCTTGTATCCGAGGAGCATCATCACGACGATAACTGAGCCCGCACGCGAGACTCCAGGGATAACAGAAAAGGCTTGGGCAATACCGATCATGATCGCCTCTCTGGTTGTGATCTCGGCGCAGTTTTTGAGCAACTTGAGGTTTTTACTTTCCAGAACTAAAAATACTACCCCGACAAGCACAAAGGCCGTGAGCATCAGCCAGTTGGTCTCGAAGAAAACCGATTTGATTACTGGATAGAGCGTCAATCCCACAATTGCAGTGGGAAGAAAGGAATAGATTACGTTTTTGATGAGTTTTTGGTCCGCAAGAAGTGTTTTGAGGTAGATCAAGAGAAGCGCGGAAATTGCCCCTCCCTGAATTATTACCTCAAATGCCTTGAGGTAATCTGACTGAGCGAGACCAAGAATTTTTGACGCCACGATCAAGTGAAATGTTGAGGAGACTGGCAAAAACTCGGTCAACCCCTCGACAATACCGAGAACAACGCTGGCTGTGATATTCATAAAAAAGATAGCTATTTCTTGAGCTCTTTTTTGAGGTCTTTGTACCAGTCCGAGAGAACCTGACCAACTAGGTCCTTGGCTCCTAGTCCGATTGCAAGACCAAAGCCAAGGGCGAGCATCGTCACAAAACCGATAAAGAGAATATTAATAAATGACGAAGCGATCTTGAGCTCGGCGAAGGCCGCGAGCGTCGTAATTGTAACTACGGTATAGCTTGCGATCTTGCCCATTAACCTTGATGTCTGTAGATCAACGCTCGCGAGAGCTCCTTTGACTACTCCTTCGATAATTCCGGCAAGCAGAACGCCGATTGCCATCACAATCACGGCTGAGAGAATATTGGGGACGTATCCCAAAACTCCGCCCAGAACATTTGAGACAGTTCCAAGTCCAAGAATGTTGGTTGCCGCGATAAAGAAAGTGAGAACGATCAGCCACTTGAGGCCAGTACCGACAACCTCTTCTACCTTGCCAGTCACCTCTGCCTTGACGAGAAAGGCCTTGAATTTGGTGTGTTTGATGAGATTTTCAAAGCGAAGTGCCTGAAGTGATTTGACTGTAAGAGTCTTGACCCAGGTTCCAAACAACACGCCAAGGAGAGCAACAACAATTGCCCCTAGAAGCTGAGGGAGGAACTTGAGAGTTGAGCTAAGAGTGCCGATCCAGACTGTGTAGAGAGCGCTTTGCCAGGCCATGATATCCATAATTAACTCCTTCCCGAAAGCTCGGGTTTAAAGGCTTTGATAATTGTGAGAGTTGTCAGATAAATCGGCATTCCGAGAATCGCGCCAACTACACCGCCGAGAGTGTATCCCGCAAGAAGGACTGTGATTGTCACGAGTGGAGCCGTGCCGGTTGCGCTTTGCATGATACGTGGCACGATCAGGTTATTTTCTAGCTGCTGGATCACGATGCTCATAATGAGCGCTCCCAAGCCGATCATGGGTGAGACGGTAAGACCCATGAGGATCGCGGGAATGGCTGCGATGGTCGGGCCAAGGTTTGGCACCACCTCTAAAAGTCCGGCAATTACCGCCAGAGGTAGAGCGTAGGGTATACCAAGAATTGTGAGTCCAATGTATGTCAGGATGCCAATTACAACCATGAGGAGAATCTGCCCTCTAACCCAGCCACCGACTTGCTTTTCGACTGAGATGACTAGGTTTTCGGCTCTTGCCTCGGCATCCTTGTTAGGAAAGAAGTGGAGAAGATATTTGTGGAGCCTAGGCCTTTCTAGTACCAAGTAATATGACATAAAGAAGATCGCGAGGACCAAGATAATGTTGTTGAAGGCACCAGTCACGATTTTTAAGAGATTGCTCGGGATCGAGTTGAGATAGTCGCTCGTCACATTGGGATTGATCGAGGTGTTAAAGATATCCTCGAGCGAGTGCAGATAGGTCGGGAGAGCCTGAGAAATTCCTTTGGTTTGAGTGACTAGAGCCGGAAGAAGTGAGGCAACAACCGATGAGAGAAGAGCGATTAGTCCAAAGTAGATAAGGAGCATGACCACGATTGTGGGGATCTTGATTTTTTTGGCTAGATTAACAATCGGGGTAACAGCAGTCATGAGTATAAAGGCAATAAAGAGGAGAACGATAATGCTCCTTACCTCGAAAAGTAGCCAAATTGAGATCAGGGTAATGATCGTAAAGATAATGGTTTTTTGCGAAATCTCGATTCTGTGTGACTCCATACTAGCTCTCCTTATCAACATCATACCACCTGCCTACGCTAAAGCTACGGCAAGGCTGGCGCTGTTTGTATTCTATCTATATCGTACCAAATTACTTCCTGTTTGCGAAACCATGTCATTTGTCTCTTTGCATAGGACAGCTCGTCACTCACCCAAGACTCAATCATCTCCGATTTGGTAGTTTTCTTGTCTAGATAACTGATGATACTTTTGTAGCCGATTGCGGAGAGTGATTGGATTCCCCTATCGTACCTGGAAAGGAGTTGCTTGGTTTCTTCGATAGCACCACTTTTTAATCTAGCTACCACGCGCTGCCGAACCTTACTACTATAATTTGAATTATCGTAGTAACGAAGTCCGATGACTTTGGTTGATGACCGGGGATGAACTGATGATGACTCGTGTGGATTGTGGACTACTTCAATCGCGCGAATTAGGCGGCGAGGATTGTGCTTGTCCGAGTTGTTCATGTTTGCAAATTTATCTGGATCATGAGCCTTGAGGATTTTTTGTAGCTCATTGACCGATAGTGAGTCGAGCTCGGCGCGAAGCGCGTGATTTATGGGCACGCGTATGGTCTCGATGCCATGAGTCAAAGCGCGGACATATAGTCCTGTTCCGCCGACGACAATCACCTGCTTCCCCTCACCCCAGGCTTTCTGCATATGAGGCGTAACTGCGTCGTACCAGACGGAAACCGAGCAGGTCTCGTCAGGATCAAGGATATTGATGCCAAAGATCTTGATATTCTGAGGATGATCTTTGCCGGTTACAATATCCATGCCGCGGTATACTTGGCGTGAGTCAGCCGAGATGATAAGGCTCGGCTTTTGAGCCGCTAGTTTGAGTGCGTACTTGGTTTTGCCGGTTGCGGTTGGGCCAACAATTGTGAGGAGTTTGTTCATGTTAATCGACTGAGATCAATCCGCGCTTGAGAATGTGCCTAAAGCTCTGTCTAATCATTAGACTAGCGAGTGTAAAGTATCCAATACATAGGAGCGTTGGCCAGATTAAGTTGACGAGTGGAGTAGGCGTGCCCGCGATTGATGCGCGAAGTGCTTCAAAGACGTGACTCGCAGGAACGAAGTGAGCAATCTTTTGCGCCCAGAGAGGAAGGTTTGCCACTGGATAGTAGACTGCGGCAAAAGGTGCGATCACATAAATTGAGGTCCAGGCAAGCGTCTGGATTTTGGTACCATAGCGCATAATAATACTTGCAACTAGTAGACCAAAAACCCAGCCAAACATGACCAAGATCATGGCCCAAGGAATCAGCGAGTACCCAACTGTCAAAATGTTAGCGGAGTATAGAGCATAGACGATGATGGCGGCGTAGGCGGAGGATAGTAGAGCCTTGCCTAGACCTATGAGGAGAAGGGTAAATATCCATTCGGCAAACTTGACCGGAGAGACAAAGATATTGACCAAGTTTCTGTTCCAGAGATCCTCAAGAAGGTTGACGGCGATCTCATACTGACCCCGCCAAGGGAATATCCAGAGAATTATTCCGCCGAGGAGACCAAGAACAAGGGTACTACCAGAATCTAGGCTCTGCGCAAAAAAGCTACTGGTTAACCCCCAAAGTACGATGTCCACAGTCGGCCAGAAAAAAGCGTCACTAAGCCTGTCTAGCGAATGTCTGAATAGATAAAGATATCTTAGGGCTACTCCCCAGATTCTATAAAGCTTCATTTGATCCGCCTTTTGCGATTTTTAAGAAGTAATCTTCGAGGGTGGGCTTGTCAATTGAGATCTCGCTGTATTGGATGTTGTTCTTGGTGATCTCGTATAAAAATAGCGGCAAGATTTTTTCTTTGATTGTAATTGTGTAATTGTTATTATCAGAGGTTGAGACGAGTTTTCTGGACAATATGAGTTTTTCTAGAGCTTTGTTATTTTTGGTGACTCTAAGTCTCAGGTGACAATGCTCGATTTTTTTGGCGAGATTTTCTGGTGTGTCGTTGCCCACGATTTCTCCGTCTTTGAGTATTAGTACGCGGTCGCAGAGCTCTTCAACTTCGGCCATATTGTGAGAGGTCAAGATAATCGAGGTATTAAACTTGGTGCGCTGATTTTCGAAAAACTCGCGCATATACATCGCTACTTCTGGATCAAGCGAGGCGGTTGGCTCGTCCAGGAGGAGAAGGCTCGGAAAATTAACCATTGAGCGAGCGAGATTAACTCTAGTCCTCTGACCGGCAGAAAGGGAGCCAAATGGCTGCTTCCAGATTTTGTCTAGGCGAAAAATCTCCTTGATTTTGGCAAGACGCGTTTTGCGATTGGGTATTTGATAGAGCCAAGATGTCCAGGTTAGATTTTCGGCGACAGTAAGGCGCCAAGGTAGGTCGGTGTAGGTGGAGGAAAAATTTAGTTTTTCGAGGATCTCGGATTTGTGTGTTTTGATGTTTTTGTCAAAGATCTTGATCTCGCCGCTAGTTGGGGTTAGGATTCCTAAGATCATTTGGAGGGTCGTGGTCTTACCAGCCCCGTTTGGGCCCAAGATCCCAAGAATTTCCCCTTCTTGTAGCTCAAAGTTGATCCCTTTGATTACGGAGGATTTTTTGAAGTTTTTGACTAAGTCTTTTACCTCGAGTATGGCCATCTGATGATTGTATCACGAGGAGGCAGAGGAGTATGACTTGAGCGCCTGGTTCCAGATCCAAATCGAGAGCTTGAGTTGTACTACAGCGAGGACCGCAAACACAATCAGAAACCAGGGATTAAAATTGCCGAGAACAAGGTTAGCTGGAATAGTTGCCATAAGCGCGAAGGGAAAGATGTAGGTCATGATGTTTTCTCCCGTCCTCCCGTAGAGCGAGACCGGGAATGAGCCCATCTTTTCCAGGTCGCGAAAAAGCATAATTGAGTTATCTACTTCTAGGTACTTGACTCCGACCGAGACGATGATGATGTGCCAAGCGATCATCATGATGACGGCGAGGACGATAATCAGAACGATAAGTGCAAGGTTGAGAGCGGTAAACGCAGCGCCGGTATTTGCCCATGCCCAGAGGGTCAAGAGAATGTAGGGGATGAGCAGAATTAGATCCATCGGATCGGTGAAGGAAAAGAGTGCATAAAAAAGTTCTGAGAGCGGGTTAAGCAGGTAAAAATCAAACGAGCCGTCAATAACCTTTTGACGAAACATATAGACCCCCCGCAAAAATAACTGCCCAATAGTCGAGGTTAGGTTAAAGAGTACCATCAAAAAGATGGCTTGGCTTAGAGTATAGCCAGAAATGAGCGTGGCTCGGCCGACCACGACATAAACAAAGAGGAGTGAGGCGCCAAGACGAATCAATTTGCCAGAGATAAAGAGAAAAGCCGCGCCTCGGGCGTTGGCTATTTGAGACTGAAACTGTTGACGGGTGAGTTTGGTCCAGACTTTAAGATAGGCTTTGAGTTTTGAGATATTCATTTAGCGACCCTCGGCTTCGTAAGATTTGATCCCAAGTTTCCAGATTTTTTGAGCCAGGTAGGCGAGTACGACAACCCAGATTGCACTCACTAATAGCCCAAAAACAAGAAGATCTCCCCGACCAAGATAGATTTTTAGGGGAACGTAGAGGAGGTACGGGAAAGGAGTCATGAGAACTATTTTTTGCCACGAACTGGAGAGCATGTCCAGAGGAAACATTGCTCCAGTTGCAAACTCCATAACAACCATCAACAAAAACCTAGGAGCCCAAACATCACGCGACCAAAATCCGAGAGCCCCGAAGATAATGTTAATAAAAAAGTAGATGAGAACTGCAAAAATAATCGCGATAATTGATCCCAAGATCGGAACTAAATTGGTTTGAATGAAAACGGGTGGGCGAAAGAGCCACAAGA
Organism: uncultured Pseudomonadales bacterium; assembly: GCA_964507925.1. Lineage (GTDB taxonomy): Bacteria > Patescibacteriota > Microgenomatia > UBA1400 > UBA12108 > CAZDRB01. Next base: position 2,731 of record CAZDRB010000030.1, on the reverse strand, counting down.
GAAGCGGAATCTCGAGCACAATAAAGCTCAAATTAAAGAGCTTATCAGCAACGTCACGAGTGAAAAAAAAGCGAAAAATCCCGAATGGTCGCATAAGAGGGATAGTGAGCGCACCGCTATTGATCATCCACCCTAGATCAACTGTCCGCGAGCCCATAACAAGAGACCGCAGAACTGTAGTCCCAAAAAGATAAGTCATGATGCCAGCGAGCGTATACCCATAGATCTCCTCTCCCGAACCAAGAACTGATTTCCAGATGAAGAAGGGAATCAAAAACACAAAAACTTGACGGATGCGCCACATTACCATATTTAACCTGTAGGCAAATATCTCTTGGAGGGTAATGGAGAAGATCGCGAGATATTTTTTCATTGACGAGCAAATACTTGCCTAATAACGTCCTCGATCTCGACTTCTTTGATGTTAATGTCAACAACGGACGGATCCTGCAAAAGCTTAGACGCCGTCTCGGCTACTTTACTACGAACGACTTTGTGCGAAGTGATCTCACCACTCCCGCCGATCACCTCGATAATTTTGTGCTTACTAAACTTGGTAATTACCTCGGACAAGAGGCCATCGTAGAGAATCCTACCTTGATCGATAATGATTACGCGCTTGCAGAGTTCTTTGACGTCGTCCATGTAGTGCGATGTCAAGATAATCGAGCCGTCACCTTTTTGATTATATTCTTTGAGAAACTGGCGCATAGACTGCTGCATCACCACGTCAAGTCCGATCGTGGGCTCATCGAGAAAGAGTACTTTAGGGGAGTGGATGAGGGCAGCCACAAGCTCGGCCTTCATCCTCTGACCGAGTGAGAGCTTGCGAACCTGAACATCGAGAATATCCTCGATCTCAAGCATAGTGACGAGATCCTTGAGAGTTTTTTTGTATGACTTTCTTGGAATGTCGTAGATATCGCGAGCCAAGTTAAAGGACTCGATTGCTGGCAGATCCCACCAGAGCTGATTTTTTTGCCCCATTACGAGCGAGATTGAGCGGAGGAATTCATATTCCCTTTTCCACGGGTCAAAACCAAGAACGCGAACTTCCCCTGATGTAGGATAAAGGAGACCAGAGAGCATTTTGAGGGTAGTGGTTTTGCCGGCGCCGTTGGGGCCGATGAATCCGACTAGCTCCCCCTCGTCGATAACAAACGAGACATCTTGAACGGCATTTTTTGATTCAAAGTTTGGGGCAAAGAGATCTTGGATCGAACCGACAAGACCCGCTCGCTTTTTTTGAACTTGGTAAGTTTTGGCTAAATTTTGAGCGATGATCGTGTGCATGCGATCATCTTACCAAATCATCTTACGTAGTGGCTTGGCAGCCTTAAAGTTGACGACGTGGTGGCTTTTGACGGTGATCCGTTTGTCGGACTTCCCAAATGGAACAACGTCTTTTGGTCCGACTTTGCCGATCGAAAGTGTACCCACTCCAGAAAGAACGACTTTGTCGCCTTTTTTGAGAGTTTTGACGATCTCAGCGAGGAAAGTGTCGATTGCGTCCTTGGCAGTCTTTTTGGTCATGTGCGCGGACTTTGCAACTATTTCGTAGTAATCGGATTTTTTCATAAAATTCTCTCCGTTATGATTATATAATTATTTTGCGATCTGTTGAGCTCGCTTTTCTCGAATGACGGTGACCGTCACGGTACCCGGATAGGTTAACTTTTCCTTGATTTCGTCGCGGATTACGCTTGCTAGCCTCACCGCTTCGTCGTCGGTTGCCTTGTCAGGGTCGATCATGACGCGTACTTCGCGCCCTGCTGAGATCGCATAAGCCTCAGCTACTCCTGGCTTGCTCATCGCGATCTCCTCGATTGCAGTCAAGCGCTTGACGTATTCCTGAACATTTTCGTAACGGGCACCGGGTCTTGCCCCAGAAATAGCGTCTGAGATATAGACCAAGATAGACTCTTTGCTCGTAAACTCCTCGTCTTCGTGGTGCTGAGCAACACAGTCGATGACCGCTTGAGGCATGTTGTATTTTTTGAGAAGTTTGACGCCGAGCTCGACGTGGCTTCCCTCTTCGTCGGTCACAATCTTGCCAATATCGTGGAACAGGCAGCCGAGTCTGACTATGTCGATGTTGGCCTTGGTCTCTGCAGCTAAGTTCATGCCGATTCTTGTTTCTTCAAGAGTATGGGCAAGCATATTTTGTCCATAGGAACTTCTGTACTTGAATCTGCCGAGCATGGCGATCAAGTCTTGAGGGAGATTGTAGGCACCAACCATGTGACAGAGTTTTTTACCCTCTTCGTACATGATTTTTTCGATGTCTCGTCTTGCTTTTTGGACATACTCCTCGATCCTAGTTGGCTGGATGCGACCATCCTTGATAAGGCGCTCTAGAGCCACTCTGGCCACTTCGCGCCTTACTCCGTCGTAGCAAGAAAGTCTAACCTCTCCCGGAGTTTCGTCCATGTCTATATCTACTCCAGTCACCTTTTCAAAGGTGCGAATATTTCTTCCTTCTTTGCCGATGATTCTTCCTTTGACGTCGTCGTCGGCAATTTTGACGGTTGAGATAGTGAACTCAGCGACGTACTCGGTTGAGCCGTGATACATGGCGTCGATCAGAATATCTCGAGCTTTGTCCTCGGCCGTTTCTTTGATGCTTTCTTCGGCTGCACGGATCCTCTCGGCAACTTCGCGGGCAAGTTTTTTGTCGACAGCTTCAAGGAGAATATCTTTGGCTTTTTCTTTGGTCAGGCCACCGATTTTT
>CAZDRB010000029.1:0-10654 GCA_964507925.1 uncultured Pseudomonadales bacterium | reverse complement strand
CCACCTCGGCGCAACTCGGCTATTATACAAGAAGAAATAAAGCTTGTCTGTAAATCTGTAGTAAAATACCTCTTGTCACTCTGCCGGGTGGTGAAATGGTATCACAGCGGCCTTTGAAGCCGTATTTCTAGGTTCGAATCCTAGCCCGGCAACCAAATATATGCTGACACATCGCGAGTTAGATCCTAGATTTAGAAAAACAAGAAGAGATATTTTGAAAGAGTTCCCAAATGATGCCCATCCAGACCTTAATCTCATCAAATTAGAGAAGTACGTCGAAAATCACAGACTAAAAATTAGACCCTACGCAATAATTCCCGAATCTAGATCAAGAGAATTATATGAGATAGCAAGGGCAAATAAAATTGATAATCCAGATGGTTTTTTGTATAGCCCATCAGATGGCCTAGCTTTTTACTCCTATTTTCTTGGACTTTCACTAATCTTCAAACCAAGCGGTCGATTAAGTCCGCGTCAATTCGAAAGTTTTATCGCTCATGAACAATGGCATGCAAATAGCAAATCAGCCTGGCCGAGGATTGGATTTAGATATCCGGCCCAAAATAGATACTACGGAGAATTCCTTGAAGAGGGCAGTGCTGATCTTTTTGCGGCCAATTACTTAGAACAGAGATTTAAAAATATGGTAGTAGCCGTATCGCCGACGAAAAAAGCTAAAAAGATACATCTTCCTCGAAAGTATTTTCATCTAGATAGCGCAAAAAATCTAAAATATTCACCAAGCGCCCTTGCTGCCTACTCCCTAGAGTTACTACAAGATTACTCGCTTCAACTCATCGATGCCTTAATCAACTCTCGCTCCGAAAAGGATAGAGGGCGTGAAACTGCAAGATTGCTAAACACTATCTCTCCTGGGATCTATCAATACTTCATCCGCTCCCCATATACAACGAGGGCATTCGCTTCTCGACTAAACTTTGTTCTCAAACTAGTAGACAGTCTTGAAAACTAATTTTTTTATCCCACTCAAACTATCTCAATATGCTATAATCTGTTCATGAACATCAACAAAGTCGCACTCGCCATTTCACAGATCTCCGACGCCTACGCCAAAAAATTCGGGATCAACAGGGACGGGAACTGGTATGTTCTCAAACTCCAGGAGGAGCTAGGTGAGCTCATTCAGAGCTACCTCATGATGACTGGCAGGGGACGCAAAAAAGACAAATCAGAACAGGAGATTACCGAGGAATTTAAAAAAGAAATGGCCGATGTCTTCTGTCACGTAATCCTCCTCGCCAAGCACTACGACGTAGATCTGGAAAAAGAGGTTAAGGAAAAATGGCTTGTCTGGAACAAAGACACTCCCGACCTTTCCTAAACTTGACATTTGCCCATATTTTCGCGAGTATGATCCTAGAATATGAAATCCTTTTTGAAGGTAATTTTTTGGTTGCCCGCTTCGGTTATTTCCCTCGTGGTCATGCTAAATGTATACTCCTCTTTCTCTGTAACCAAAGGGATCAAGGGTCTTATCCGTCAGGAGATATCTAGTATTCGCACGAGCCCAATTACCTTTGCCGCGCTCCCCAAGGCCGCCTTTGAGATCAAGACCGCACTCGCCCAGGAAGATGCCAGGCCACTGGTCATCAACAACTATCTCGCCGATTATGGCTCGCCATTTAGCGGCATGGGGGAGTTTATCGTTCAGACTGCGGACCAGCACGGCGTTGATCCCTATCTTGTGGTCGCTATCGCCCAACAAGAATCCAATCTTGGCAAACTCATGCCCGAAAACTGCCACAACGCCTGGGGGTGGGGCATTCACTCGGCTGGCACACTCTGCTTCGACACCTGGGCCGAGGGCTTTGAGACTTTTACCAAGGGGATCGCAACCAAGTATCATGCCTACGGCTTAAATACTCCAGACGAAATCATGACCAAATACGTCCCCCATAGTCCAGGCGGAGCCTGGGCCAAAGGGGTTAATCAGTTTATGTCCGATCTCCAAAACGGTAACTGGTAGGCCTGCCCTGAATCCATCGAAGGGTTGACAATCCTATAGTTCGTGGTAACATCCGCGGACTATGAAAAAGACTCTTCTCTGGATCATAAGCGCCATCCTTATTCTTCTGTCTGGTGCAAACACTGCAAAAGCCGCCGATTTTGACCTGCGTGAGGCACAGATGCGCTCAGTTCTAGCCAAGTACAACTCTCCTATGGTCGGCCTAGAGGAGACACTGATTGCGACTGCAGAAAAATACGGTCTAGACTGGACCCTCATGGCAGCTATCGCCGGCACCGAGAGCTCATTTGCGCGCCGAATGCCATACCAGTGCATCAACCCGTATGGCTGGGGGATCTACGGCGACAACAAACTCTGCTTTGAGTCACTTGAGACGGCAATCGAAGGTGTCGCCTCTGGTCTAGCTACAAAATACAACATCTCGAGTCTCGAGACTATTGCCCGTACCTACAACTCTGTCTCAACCGAGGGCTGGACCCGTAACACTAGATTCTTTATGAACAAAATCAAATCCGCCGAGATTCCGGTCTCTGCACTCCCGATCACTCTGTAATATAATGCCTTTTGCAAGCCAAGGTGGCGAAATGGTATACGCGCACGCTTTAGGAGCGTGTGGAGCAATCCATGGAGGTTCAAGTCCTCTCCTTGGCACAAATAACAAGTAGGCTACTAGCCTAATTGTTATTTGTATTGTGGAAAGACTTGAGCCGTAGGTGAAAGTCAGTCTCTGCACTTCGAGTACCGAAGGTACACGAGAAATGCCTCCAGACGCAAAGCAGTCTGGGAGACCTTGGCACATTTTTCTCGTTGCATATACTTTGTGCAGTGAGAAAAATATATCTAGTTGATGACTTGAAAAGCGGAGCCTCGACGGAGGCGAGCTGGGGTCGACGAATTTGTCAGCAGACAAATATCGGTGACCAAGTCCGACCAGAGATAGGGTATAATCCTTGCCTATGACCAAAACAACCGGAACCAAAATCGACAAAAAACCAGACGGGACAGTCAGCTTTGATCTGGTATTAAAAGCCTCAGAGATCAAGGTCGAGTACCAAAAAGTCCTCTCCGAGGTCAGAGAAAAAATCGAAATTCAGGGCTTTCGCAAAGGCAAGGCCCCGCTCGCACTAGTTGAGTCCAAGTCTGACAAAAACGAACTCAACTCCCACGTCCTCGAGCACCTTCTCTCGCCTGCCTACTCAGCTGTTGTCCACGAACACAAGCTGATCCCACTCATCGACCCCAGGGTCACTCCAAAGGAGATGGGGGAGGGTAAAGACTGGATCATGGCCGTCGAGGTCGCGACTTCTCCTGAGATAGAACTCGGAGATTACGAAAAATACGTCAAAAAAGCTCTTGCTGAGCACAAAAAGCATGATCACAAGGCGGACAAGGCTGAGGATGCCAAAAAACAAGAAGAAGAGCACAAGCTCAATCACATCTTTGATGCTTTGATCGACAACGCCAAACTCGAGGTCTCGCCACTCTTGATCGAGGAAGAAACCAAGTCCGCGCTCACTAGACTTGCCTCCCAGCTCAGCTCCCTCAAGCTCACACTCGAGGATTACGCCAAATCAATCAAAAAATCAACGAATGATCTGGTAGAAGAGTACAAAAAATCAGCCGAGGCTAATCTCAAACTCGAGTTTATCCTCCAAAAACTAGTGAGCGAAAGAAAGCCCGAGGTTACCGAGCCAGAAATACAAGCTCTCAAACCTCAAAAAGGCCAAGAATCGTACGTCAAATACGTGCTTCAAAAGCGCAAGGTTCTTGACTTTCTCTCTGGATTATAGGATACTATACGGTATCCAAGGGGAGTGATATGACAAACGATCCTTTCAAAAACTTTAAGCAACTAAACCCTAAGCCTGTGGCCAAAAAAGCCAAGGTTACCAACAACGCCAATTTTGTCGAGTCGATCCGAGACGTTGGTGGCTCAGTCGTCAAATCCCTCAAAAACGATGTAGTTAAAGGGTCAGCACAAAGCATCTTTGACCAACTCTTGGGATCTGCCAAGTCAGGCCGCGCCCCAAGTATTGGCGAGACCCAAACACCCGATTTTGAGGCCTTTATCGCCGAGCGTGAGGAGAGGGCTGCCGAAGAGGCCAAGCTCAAAGAAAGAGCTTTTCACCAACACAAGTCTCAAGAATCAAAAGTCCTGTTTTCCTACGCCGACGAAAAGCTTCGCCAGGAAATAGAGGGAGTCAGACAAGAACTCTCGCTCCTCGTTGCCTCAATGGGCAAAGTAGAGAAAGAGGTCGAGCAAGCAATGATGCAAAACATCGTCGAGGGGGGTGTATACCACCTCAACTACTTCCAAAAACTCAAGACTTGGATCAAGTTTATGCGCAAGTCCCTAGAAGATGGCTCTGCCTGGCTTCAAATGACTGGTAGCCGCAAAAAGCAAGGTCACTACTGGAGCCAAGTCAAGAAGTCCGGCACCAAGTACAGTATGTCGTCTGAGCGCAACGTCCAAATGGGTGCGGGCTGAGAGTTATAAACTCGAAGTCCTGAGCGAGAAAATCGAGCCGAAGGATTAAACTCATCATTTTTTCTGTTAAAATACTTTCATTCGGGCGGTTAGCTCACTTGGTAGAGCGTTACATTGACATTGTAAAGGTAATAGGTTCGATCCCTATACCGCCCACAAATCCTACCTGATATACTACATCTCATATGTCCGACAACAACATAGACGAACTGAGGCACTCCGCTGCCCATCTCCTCGCGGCTGCAATAACCAAGCTTTATCCCGAGTCCCAGCTCGCGATCGGTCCCGCGATCGAGACCGGTTTTTACTACGATATCGGCAATTTAACTCTCTCCGAATCCGATCTACCAAAAATCGAAAAGACGATGAGGAACATTGTGCTGACCTGGAAAGGCTTTGAAAAACACGAAGTGAGCGTAGACGAGGCAAGGAAAGAATTTGCGGGTAATCCATACAAACTCGAGCTCATTGAGGAACATGGTGGCATAGGTGAGGGTCTTACCATTTATCAGTCTGGCGAGTTTCGAGATCTCTGCCGAGGTGGACACGTCGAGGCGCCAAACAAAGTTCTCAAGCACTTCAAACTCTTGTCCCTTGCCGGAGCCTACTGGCGAGGCAACGAAAGCAACCCTATGCTAACCCGGATCTACGGCACAGCCTTCTTTACAGAGGACGAGCTAGATAACTATCTGTCTCAAATTGAAGAGGCCAAAAAGCGCGACCACCGCAAACTCGCTCGCGAACTAGATCTCTATTCTTTCTCCGACCTTGTCGGATCCGGCATGCCGCTCTATTCACCAAGGGGCGCCTTGGTTCGCAAACTCTTAAACGACTATGTCGAGTCGCTCCAAAGTAAGGCAGGGTACTCCCAGGTTCACACCCCCCAGATCGCCAAAGCCGAGCTTTTCAAAATCAGCGGACACTATGACCTGTACAAAGACGATATGTTCTTAGTCCACTCTCACTACTCCAAAGAAGAGTTTTTCCTCAAGCCCATGAACTGCCCCCAACACACTCAGATCTTCGCAAGCCAACCCCGCTCATACCGCGATCTGCCTCTCCGTCTCACCGATTTTGCCATGCTCTACCGCGACGAAAAGCCCGGGGAGCTAAACGGTCTTGCCCGAGTCAGATCATTTTCTCAGGACGACTGCCATATCTTTTGTCGCGAAGACCAGGTTGATCAGGAAATAGACCAGGCCCTCTCAATGATCAAGGAGATTATGAATACATTTGGCTTTAAATATCGCTACCGCCTCTCAACTCGCGATCCCGAACATCCCGAGAAATATCTTGGCGATCCCAAGGTCTGGGACAAACTCGAGGCCTGGGCAGTCAAGATCATGGAGCGGAATGGTATCGAGTATTATGACGGACCAGGTGAGGCCGCTTTCTACGGCCCCAAGATGGACTTGATGGCCACAGACGCCCTAGGACGAGAATGGCAGCTCTCAACAGTCCAGATCGACATGGTCCAGCCTGAGCGCTTCAATCTCGAATACACAGCAGATGACGGGAGCAAAAAGCGTCCTGTCATGATCCACCGCGCGATCCTTGGCTCTGTCGAGCGCGCTCTAATGGTCCTGATCGAGCATTATGCCGGCGCCTTCCCACTCTGGCTCGCGCCAGTTCAGCTCGCCCTTCTCCCGATTTCAGAGCACGAACTTGAATACGCCAAAACTATCGCCAAAGAGCTAGAAAAAGAGGGGGTCCGCCTCGAAATCGACGAGTCCTCAAACACTCTTGGCAAAAAAATGGTCCGAGCCCGAGGTTACAAGGTTCCGTACCTTGTAATTATCGGCAAGCAAGAAAGGGAAAACAAAACCCTCACGCTCAAAAACCGCGAAGGTGAACAGTTTACTTTATCTCTAGACGAAACAATCGCCAAAATGAAACAAGAGATCAAGAGTAAGTTATAATATCCAAATGAAGTTTTACGCAATCAATCAGTTTATCAAGGCGACCGAGCTCCGAGTTGTCGACGACACGGGCAAGCAGATCGGTGTCATGTCCAAGTCGGAGGCACTCCAGATCGCAGGGGAGCGTGGCCTCGACCTAGTAGAGATCGCTCCAATGGCCAAACCGGCGGTTGCAAAGGTTATTGATTTTAAAAAATTCAAGTACCTCGAGGCCAAAAAGGAGCGAGATGGCAAAGCGGCTAGCGGCAAGGTCGAGATCAAGGAAATTCGCTTTTCTCCCTTTATCGCTCAAGGTGATCTAGATTCACGACTCGAGAGAATCAAGGAAATACTCGAGGATGGCGACAGGGTCAAAGTTGTGGTAAAATTCACCGGTCGTCAAATCACCCGCGTTGAGTTTGGACACAATCTAATTGCAAGGATTATGTCTCAACTAGAGGGAGTTGCTACAGCCGACGGAGTCGCCAAACTCCAAGGCAAACAGCTCTTCCTCATCATCAATCCGGTTAAGAAAGCAAGCTCGACAAAAAAACTATGAAAACCACCAAGCGCAGGAGCAAGCGCTCCCTAACGAGACGTATCAAAGTTACCGCAACCGGCAAGATCATGCGTCGTACTCAAAACATGCGACATCTCAGATCAAACAAAGGTAAGGCTCAGATTCGTCGCATGAAAGCAGCCAAGTTCTTGACTGGTGGCACCGCCAAACGTATTCGCAAAATTCTCGGAATCTAAAATCATATGACTAGAGTCAAAAACAGTCCCGTCAAACGCGCCAGGCACAAGAAAGTCCTTGCCAGAACCAAGGGTTTTCGCATGTCCAAACACCGCCTCTGGAAAGTCGCCCATGAAGCTTATCTCCATGCCCTTGACTACTCATTCCAGGGGAGAAAGGATCGCAAATCCAACTTCCGCACTCTCTGGATTATCCGCATCAACGCCGCCCTTCGCGCCCTAGATTCGTCCTATACTTATGGACGCTTCGTGAACAACTTAACCAAAAAGGGAATTCTCTTGGATCGAAAAATCCTGGCAGATCTTGCTGTTTCTGATCCTAAGACTTTTGAAACAATCGCGAAACAGGTCAATAGTTAGCCGCGCCCCAACCGTAGCCACAGGCTTAGGGGGGTTGCATTTTTTTATCTCATAGTGTATAGTTCGAAATTGCGAGAAGCAACCATCCGCACGGCCCCACTAATAAGGGACCGCTGACAGGAAGGTTGCTTTTGGCGTATATAAGGGAATTTGACAAAAAATAGATATTTTAGTATCTTTCACACAATGTTAAAAATCAGCGCCTCACAATCATTCTTTTTTACCTCGTTTACTAGCGGGGCGTTGCGCGCGTAATTTTTCTCAAAAAACTTACTCCCAACTAACCCCGCAAACAAGCGGGGTCTTTTTTTGCCCCGTAGTTATTTAAATAAATATTAAGGATACACATGAACAACGAAATTACTATTCGACAAGCTAAGCCAGAAGATGCAAATGAACTGGCATCTCTAGCTCTGCGTGGAATGCCAGGCTATCCATTTGAGTCCATTTACGACTCACGAGCAATCAAGGAAGAAATTACTGCTGGTAGCAATCGTATTATTGCTACCAATCAAGACGATGATCTTCTTGGAACCGCTGTCTTAGGTGATGATTACATGGCAGAAATTAAGCGAGTTTTAGTAGACCCCAATCTACGAAAACATGGTCTAGGGGCTAAGCTTACTAGCGCACTCAAAGCCTTGGCTCGAGAAAGGGGTGTAGTCCCCTGGGCAGATGTACGCGCCGATCAGATTGGAATGCAAAGAGCTGCGCATCATTATTATCCAGCGCTTAAACCAGTTTCTATTGAAATGGGCAAGCATATAGTTTACTCACATGGCGATTTGGGGCCAGCTAGAGAAAGTATGGTTCATATGAGTGGGCTACCCTTGTCTCAAGATTCAAAGACTTTAGTTGACAATTTAAATAGCTGGCCTATCGCACTAAGACAGAGGTTGGCTGATAACATGAGAGACTCTCTGGGTAGCCACCACAAGAATCGCAAGTTAGTTGATGATATCATCCCATCTGCAAAATTAGTTAAAAGGCGAATAGAGCATGACATAAAGGTCGGAAACTTGGATCATGAGAGGCTTTCTCCAGACATAATTAAGCTAGAAGGGAGTCATAGTAATTGTCTTGTTATTAGCCCAGACGCATCAGGATTTGTCGAAGGCGATGACGCCGAATCAATTGCAGAGATGTCAAGAATTGCGCTAGATATTGGCTTACAAATTGTTACCTGCTATCTCGCAATCACCGACTTGTCAAAGATTACTTACTTAACAAGTCACGGTGGTATGGATCCAGCAATGATTAGGCCTTGGCAAAAATCTAGAGCAACTGAACCAGAATGGCAAGTTGGCTTACGCACTACAGATGACACGTATCATTCTTCACTTCATGAAATTAATCTAGATCCTAGTATTCGCGATAGTATTTTAAGTTATATTAATCTAATAAGGGGATAAATATGATAAATCAAAAATATAGTTCGAAAAACATAGTTGTAATCTTATCTAAACTAATTAGTTACAAGACTGTCACGGGCAATAATCAAGAAATCCTAGAATGTCTAGAGTATATAAATAGTTTAATTCCGACTAACAGATATTCCGTCAAGATTATCACAAACCAGGGTGTACCCAATCTTTATGCAAAAAACAAAAAAGTGGATAGTCAGATACTCTTAAATGGTCACATCGACGTAGTCCCAGGAGACGAGTCTCAATTCAAAGCCATCAAAAAAAATAATCGAATATATGGCCGAGGATCTATCGACATGAAAGGTGCTGTTGCAGCCATGATCTCAATTTTACAGTGCACAAATGGCTACGATCTTCTCCTCACTGGAGACGAAGAAATTGGTGGAAAATTGGGTATGAAATATCTTCTCAAATCTGGATTAACAAAAAACTATGAGTTTGCAATTTCTGGCGAACCAACCGGTCTCTCGGTAGCAACAGAGGGAAAAGGAGTCATGTGGCTCACAGCCAAGATAAATGGAAAGTCTTGCCATGCTGCAAAGCCCTGGGAAGGAGTCAATCCGCTATTTAAGCTAAATAATATTCTAGATTACTTAAAAAATAACCATTACTATCCAAGCGAAACTTGGAAAACTACCATAACTCCGACTTTGATTAAGTCTAGTAATGGGCAAAATCAAATCCCAGAAGTAATAGAAATAGGTATTGATGCTAGATATATTCCCGACGATCGTCCAGAAAAAATTATCGAAAAAATTAGTACTCTTGTTGATGCGGTAGATATCACTAATCTTGATCCACCTTTATACAATAAGCCTAGTTTGTACACTGACAAACTCATTATGTTAAGTAATCTTCCTGTCAAAAAAATGCACTGGGCAACTGACGCAAGATATTTTGAGCACACTCCTGCTGTTATTTATGGTCCACAGGGGAAGGGGATGCACAGCAACAATGAATATGTTGAGTTAAGTAGCTTAGCTACAATGCATGATGTCTTATCACATCTTGTAAACAAACTAGGGTAAAATATCAATATGACTGAAGCGCTTTATTTACTCGATTCACATCAATCCAGCACAACTTCGATAGTCGTAGAAACAGGTGATGGTTACCTCATCCTCGATCAAACAATCTTTTATCCTCAGGGAGGAGGGCAACCATCTGACAAAGGGAGGATCAAGTCCGAGTCAGGCGAGCTTAACGTCAAAACCGTTGAGTACAACGGCGGCAAAATTAAGCACATTGGGGTTGTAAAGGGCGAATTCAGGGTAGGGCAAAAACTTGACCTACAAATTGATTGGGATCTACGCCACAAACATATGCAGTGGCATACCGCTGGCCACCTAGTAGATCTTGTTGTGCGTGAGCTTTATCCTGCGCTAGTTCCCATTCGAGGCATGCACGGCATTGGCAAGAAACTCTTTATAGAATACGAAGGTGTACAAAAGCTTGACCAACAAAAAATAAATTCCTCGCTCGAAAAACTAATCTTATCTAAACCCACAATAGAGACCCAGTTTGTCACGCTCGCTGAGCTAAAGAAAATGGCCAACTGGTTACCACCCAAACTACCAACCAGCAAAAAACTCCGGATCTTAAGCATCGGCCCTAATTATCATATTCCAGACGGTGGCACTCAGCTCAAAGCCGGCGATCCCATCTGGCCTATCGCAGTCACTCAAGCAGAGCACTCCGAAAATTCAACTCTAATCCATTACCTGGTAGAGCAACCTAA
>CAZDRB010000028.1:0-10823 GCA_964507925.1 uncultured Pseudomonadales bacterium | reverse complement strand
TCGCACACAAACTGGTAAGGGACTACTGACGTCTACCGCCAACCCAGGTGGAACATATCCATCGATAATCATATAAGCCATAACTATAATATGATGGTCATGATGACCAAATTCCGGAGATATTGAAGAAAAAACTGTTACATCTTCTGGTAAACGCACCTGACGGCACGCGCCCGTAATATTGTTTTTATGTTGGCAATCTCTAGGATCAAATTCTTGAGCCATAGTTCTTGGCATAATCACCTCCAACAAACATGTTAATAAATATAGTATAAACTATTTGCCAAACGACTATTTTCTCTCGAGTACTGTCCCAATCATTGACTTGCCTATGTTTGCAAGATGGTTTCTCAGCATCCTCGGCACAAGCACATTGACTTCTTGCCTACTTTCAACAGATAAGTCAATCCCACCTTTCTGTTTTTTCTTTTTCTCGTTATAAATCGGCCAAAATAGTCTTGCCAGATATATTTTGTGTGGACCTTTCATTAGTTGTTGATATATTTTTACTATCGATTTTTTATCGCTTAGCGCCAGTCCGACTCGACCTTCCCTGCTCTCAAGTTTTGTCATCTCGATCAATGCAGCTCTCCCTGATGAGCCCAGTCCTCCCTCATCACCTTTCCCTGCCATTCTGGTTGCCCACTGCACCATCGCCATGAGAGTATGCGACACGTCCTGATAGTGCCCCTCTGCCACCTCATCTTGCCATATCACCTTTTTACCCTTCTTTTCGCTTTTAAACTGTCCCTTGATCTCAATCAAGCTATACTTAATTCTCCCCTCCGCAAGCATATTCAAAAATTCGCCTGCCATCTCTCTATTCTTGACTCCATAACTCTCAAAATCATGAAGGTGTCGCTTGCCAAAATGTAGCTCAGGTGACTCGTCGCCCTCTTCTCTTGGTATGACAACAAAACTCTCAAGCCAATCTATCATCTCGCTTGCTTCATGGTCGCCCATTAGAGGCGCAAAACCTAAGAGGTCGGGCCTAGCGGAAGCTCCCATCACGACTCTCCCGTATTTCTTGTGACGCTCGACATATTCTCTGACGGTAAAATTTTCGGAGTCGTAGGGATAATCGATCATAAAGTACGAATAACTGGCAATCGCGCCCAAGTCCGAGCATAGCTCCAAAAAATCAGAATCATAATGATTATCATCTTTATCAAGCGCAAAAACCCCAGAAAAATCAATCTTCCTTGATTCAGGATCATCAGCATACCTAATCGCAAAGTCTGGATCAGACAAGAAATCCTTGACCAGTTCGTCCACACTGCTATTTTCATACCCTGGTATTTTCTTTAGTGTTCCCTCATACCGCCCACTCGCTATTCGCTCCACAAACTCTTCGATTTTCTTTACTTGTTCGGGTCGAGGCAAAAACGGCAACTCATCAAACCAGACGGTCTCCTTGTAGCGAGGATCGCTATCTCCCTCGACTCTGCTTTTGACATCTCTCGCAAAATCGCTAAATTTATCAATTATCTGCCCAAATCCAAGCTCAACTAGATACTCCCGATATTTTTCCATTCCGGTAAAGGAGCGCGCGCCAAGCTCTTCTTGCACAAAAAGATGCACCAAACTCCCTAGATACATCTGCTGATTTTCTGCGTACTTCGGACCATTTTCACCTGATTTTTCGGACTTCAAGGGAGAATCTTCTTTACTTTTGGCAACAGGAGTTGCAACAATAGTCATCCCACGCTGTTCTAAAACTGGTTTATCGCTCACAAAAAAAGTATACCGGAAAATCTTACTTACCAGCTGGACTCGCAACCTGCGCCGAAAATTCCTTGACCGTCCTCAAGCACTTGGTGCAAAGACGGGTCTTGATCTTGCCGTCTGGTGTCACCAAGCGGTGAGTATGGAGATTAGGCTTTCTGATCCTCTGGGTGCGGTTTTTGGCATGCGACACGTTGTGCCCCACGTCTCTCTTTTTCCCACAAAGTTCACAAACATTAGCCATAGACTTGGTATTCTATCAGATATCAAAAAATTACGCACTAACTGAGCCGCGCTTGCGGAATAGGAGCGAGGCTCCGATTGCGATCCCGACTATCACTAGGACGATTACGAGGAGCGAGCTGACTATCCGCCCGACTACCGATCCGGCAGAGGCGGTTGCGCCTGAAGTATTAGCGGTCGTCTTGGTAACTGGCGCCGTTGTAGTCGTGGTCACGGGAGCTGCAGTTACTTGACTTTTGTCAAAGCTAAAAGGAGTAATCGATCCAGAGAGAATCTGGCGATCACTCGGCTTGCGGACGAGTCCATCTTTTTCGGCAGTCACATACATAGAGTCAAAAGTTGTTGAAATCGAGCCAGAAAAGTATCCACGATCAATCTCGGCGATTCTGATCATCTCGCCACGAGTCGAGGCTTTGCCCCAAAGTACATACTTGTTATAAAGCGTCTCAAATGGATAAACCAGGCCGTCACAGCGTCCCGATACACGGTAACTCCCGTCTTGATAAACCGAGATACCCTTGCATGACACACTCGAGCTGGTCAAGTCCACCAGTCCCTCATGAGCCTCGGCAGTTTGGGAAAATACAAACAGAGCTACAACAAGCACCAAAATCTTCTTCATATAACCCATAGTGTATCAAAAATCTAGAAATAGTCAACTTTCTTGAGTATTGTATACTAATGTCATGCTCTCAAACCTCTTCACGAGTCCCCTGTTTTTCCTCGTCTGGGCAGTAGGGCTCGTGATCGCAATCTCAGTCCACGAATTTGCACACGCCTATCTGGCCGACCGCCTGGGAGACCCAACTCCACGCTCGCAAGGTCGCTTGACGCTTGACCCTCGCTCTCACCTCGACCCACTAGGCACTGTCGCCCTCCTCCTCCTCGGATTCGGCTGGGGACGACCCGTTGTGTTTGACCCGTATAACCTCCGTTCTCCCCGTCGAGACGCTGGCCTTATCGCGCTCGCTGGTCCTGTTTCTAACATCATTGTTGCCCTTGTCCTCACTTTCCTCATCAGAGTTTTTCCCCTTGGTTTTTTCCTTACCTCAGTCTTGACCCTCATTATCCAGATGAACATTATGCTTGCTGTCTTTAACCTCGTCCCCGTTTATCCTCTGGACGGCGAGAAGATCCTCGGCGGAATCTTGCCCCAGAGTCTCTATCAAGAATTTAGCTCGGTCATGCACCAATACGGGACAATTATCTTGATCATGATGCTCTTGCCGATCGCCGGTGGAATATCTCCAATCTCAGCTCTTATCTCCCCCGTCATTTCCTGGGCTCTGAGTCTCCTGCTCGGGTCCTGAGTGTCTCCTCAAATAACTGTTGCCACTAGCAAAGCCAGAATACGCAACCATAAAGCCAAGGCATACCGGTGCCATCTCTGGAAAAGCAAATCCGATCCCAGATGCGGCTACTAGCGGAAGTAGCCTATATGCCGTTTCTTTTACATCAGGCATTAGTCTTTCACTCATTCTGAGATTATACAATTTGCGAGACTTCTCAAGCGACTTGGGTTAAAATAGTAAGTGTAGGGACGTCGTTCAGCGGTAGGACAGAGGTCTCCAAAACCTCCAACGAAGGTTCGATTCCTTCCGTCCCTGCAAGATAGAAATTACAGGCGACACGGCTCCATTTTTCTCGTATATATCAATACTTTTTTATAGAAGGAGTAAAGACTGTTCAAAGAACAAAGCCCAGACCACATCTTTATGCTTATCTTCTTTCAACAATTTTTTTATAGCTTCTAGGATTAATTGCCGAAATGGCAAGTCATTCGCAAATATATCTCTAATTAAACCGACTTGGTTATCTCGGTTTGTAAAACCTTTAGAATTCAGTCTCAACGATACTTTTGATAAAGACTGTAATACGCTTAGGAGGTTGTACTCTCCAAGTTCAACCTTTAACCTCTCAACTCCCCCGCTCTCAAACCCATATATTCTCCTATAACCCAAAACAACAACCATGTATTCCATCAACATATTGACACGATAGTAACATTCTTGCCAAGAAGATACATCCGTAGCACCCCAATACTTTACTCACTCCCACAGTTCCATTGGGACTCCTAGACTAATAATTCTTCACCCCCGGCGTATATTCTGCAAAGATTAATCCCTTAGACTTATCAGTCGCATCCAATCTCTCTAAAAGCTCATCTTCAATACTCTTTAACTCAAATACAGGCTCAGACCTAAATTTATAGAACAGTCTCGTAAATTGCCCTCCATCACTAAAGTTCCTTAGGGGGTCAACAACTTTAGAGTTTATCTCTATATCATATTTACTACTTAAATAGTCTCTAATTTTTGAATATATTTCATCTGTTAATCCGGCAAACTCATTATGGTCAGAAATATTCCCATGCACTAGCTTATGTCTTAATCCAACCCCATACAAGTACAGCTTGTCGTACAATTCCTTGCCTAATATAGCGATCATTTCAGTTTTATTTGTACGCCTAATTTTTGCCTTATCCTCCTCCCCTGCAAACGCTTCTACTGCAGACATTAGCATAGATAGTCGGCTGTAGTAAGTTGTGCAATTTGTAGCATCCATTATGTACATAAAGCCATTCTTGTTAGCGACTTTACTAGTATTCTGCAACTGATCTATCTCCTGTTTATCAAAGAGCAAACCTACATGACCATATGTTTTGACGAGAAAAATATACACTACTTTATCCGGATTGTTATCAAGTCTGTAAATAAGATAACTACCGCCAAAAATCTGGAAAGCACACTGTGAAACGCTAGAACATTGCTCAATAATTGGGATCAAATCTAGTTTAAACTGGTTAAATGCTTCGGCAAAGTTAGTAGCTTCTACAGTTCTATCAGCAACCCAACAATCATCTTCCCAAAATTCCTGGCTGTATTGCAGAAAATTATAACCACCAAACTCAAACGGATGGACTAACTCCGCAACAGTCTTAATCTTATAAACAATCCTATATCTACTCATTAATTTTCTCCGTCAATCTACCTAAAACATCCACCTCCCAGGATAAAAAATCATCGGCAATTGAGACTTTGTAAGCAAGGCAAGGATCACCAGATGTTTTAGGTGTAGCTACTAGATAATTCCACTTAGGCGAGTCAACTCTTGCTATCACCCAATAGGATAAGAAGGCGTTCTGTGTATCAAGAAATTCAGACACTTTAGCAAGATCAATTTGCCCATCTTTACTACAAAAAACCACCAGATGTCTGCCCTTTGAATACTGCTCACCTCTTGAACTCTTACTCTCAACACGCTGTTCTATAAGTCTTTGTAGCTCGTCTGTTTCAAACCTAGGAATATATACCTGCTCCAACGCAATAGCATCACCCTGCTTCTCCCCCTCATAGCAACAAACTACTCCATCTTGAGACTCAGGGTCGGACGCAATAGTCCAAGCATTATCCGGATCAAGGAATTGACCAACCACACAAACTAAAAAAGCTCCCAACCTCTCCCTTGGCGTTAATCCCAACTTATCATCTGGTCTTCCGTTATTCAGTGATCCTGGAGTAAATAAGTCTCGTTGTATTACAGTTTTTAAGAAAACTGGCAATAAATCTGGTCTAACCGAAACATTCGCACTTTTCATCAAGCTACATTATAACCTGCCTGGCTACCAGATAATAAGTAGGTTCTCACATCCTCCACTAGTCCCTGCAAATATATCAAAGTATATCAATAAACATTAGACTCTCTCTTCCTAACTCTCTGAAAATACTGAATTAATAAGTCATCAGGGGGGAGATTTACAAATCTTTCAACATTGAAATTCATATTTGCGTTCTCACCTCCATCTGGACTTCCTCCTACTAAATCTGCATGGTTTCCCTTATCAAGAAGTCGTGCCATTTGATTTACGAAATCATGTGTAGTAAGTCCATACACACTTCGTTTCCCAGCGAATATAGCTTTGTTTCCATCCTGATTTGCCCACTCATATAATCCCAACAGTCCTATTGAAAGCTTTACCATTGCTCTTGGACCTTCAACTCTTTTAGTATTGTCGCTAGGAACAAATGAGAACTCATACTCAGCTTTATTAAAGGCAATCTTGACATCAGTATTTCCGACAGCAACGCTGCCCACGCCATCTTCACTTCTTAAAACTATTTGAGTATCAATCTCTCCACTAGGTTGAACCGTTTCAAAAACCATATGAATATTCTAACATCCAGGTTCTCACATCCCCTACGAGTCCCTGCAATGATATATTTTGACTAGTCGCTATTCACCCCAATCGCCACTCATGTCAATCGTCATTTCCTTTAGAATTGTAGGGTATGCACCCATGCTCTCTGCCTCACGAAAAACCATAGCCAGACATACATCCTCATACAAGCCAGCTAGATTGATCACGTCACCTGGCTGTATTACCTTCAATGCCTCTTTAGAAGAGATGTCATCACCAACTATATACACATCGGCCTCACCTATTTCATCCGGTGATGATCGGTCCATTCTGACTATGCGCTTACCCGAACTTTCTGCTTCCTCCAACAATTTGCGTAGGTTTTCTTGAAGAGTAACAAGTCTTTTGATGGTTATTAATTCATTTTTCAAGAATTTATCAGTGTGAATTACAATTGTTTTTTCACCACCGTCATTCATAAACATATTATGTCACAGTTAAGTTGGGTCGTTGTATCAGTAGATAAGTTCTCACACTCACGACTAATCTCTGCAACTATATCAAAGCGCGCAAACATTCTATGTAGTTTCTTTTGTAAAAATGATAGGAATATCTGGATCTTGCGCGTATTTTCTATTTATAAAGAAGTTAAGTGTTGCTTCATCTGTTAGCAGATCAGTTTTCAGTATAACTGTAATTTTTTGCACGGCATGAGCTTCAGACCATTCTTCAAATTTACCTAATAGATCTGATCCGTGACCCCTACTCCTTTCTGAAGATGTGACTAAGAATGCCGCAATCCAAGCCGTATCTGCATCAACCCTTCCAAAAATATATCCATGTTCATTCATTCTGTAATAGGTATCACGATCTACCAGCAAAAACTCTGTCATGTCGGGGAATTATACAATACTAGTACAATACCAAAGTTTCTTACATCTTCCTCGAGTCCCTGCAAATAACAACACTATTCTTTTTTAGGAAGCTCTGGCATATTTTGGAGTGCAATCATTTGTACCACTATTCCAACTACATAGGCCCTGCCCCCTTCTTTAGTTGCATAGCAACCTTCCACGCAGTTATTCTTGCAATAATCACTAAGTAATTGAGGGACACATTCTGTCGATCTTCCAACCTGAGCATCCTGCTCATTTATATCTAAATCCTGCTCAATAGCTTGGAGTCTAGCAACATATCCAATTCGACGCATATCAATATTAAAGAATACTTCGCAGCCTTGCTTACAGAGAATAGACATGCCCAAAATTATACCACACTAGTCCTATAGCCTTGACAAATTGGTAACAAATTTGCGAAAATGCGAAGATGGAAGAACGCCTAATCGCCTCTCCACATATTCACATGCTCACCGCCTTGACTTTCACAGACATAATCCTATAATTATCGCTATGCATTTACCAGAAAAGCCATATCAATATCCAGATCTAACCAGACTTTCCATGAGCCCATTTCTAGACGGATTGAAGGATCGAGACCAGATTCTTAGGTCTGCTCGGAAGATAGGAGAACCGAACTTGTTACATAACCTCTTTGAGCATCCCGTCATTTGGGGAACTCAAGAGCTTATTGATATGTACAATGAAATAGATCCAGAAGACAAAATCCTTACTCTTCCCTCACTCTCTCGTACCAAGGCACTCAAAAACAGAGTACAGGAATTGCCAAATCTAGAAGATTTATCGCCACGTGAATTTGCTTTTGGCCTGGTCAATGCCCATCACCGCATTATGGACGGTCAAAATAACAAGGATATAAATCGATCAATCGGTACTCCATCTATGGACATTCCTCCCGAGATCAAGGCAATCGGGATCGGCCTTCACGTTATCGAAAGAACGATGTTTGCCCACTTTAGAAACACTCGTCCAGATTTAGAAAAGATCTGGTACAAAGACGAAATTCTCTTTGCCCTCGAAGACATGGCTCAGCTCCACGAGGCCGGGCGGAAACTAGGCTTCACCACCATGGACTCAGCTATTTTATTTAGATTGATCAATACTCCCAATAAAGACAATGGTCTAGGCTGGCGCAATCCCGATAATCTTGCTAGGATAACTGAAGAGCTAAAGGGCTTATACGAATGAATGAAATTCCGCTTCATCCACTAATCACACTAGACCAATACGCAGAAAATTTAGGAGAATTTCAAGTTCCTCGCGCCTACGCACAGAACTATTTATCTGTACTCCATGGAATTAAAAGTCTCGAAGATTATCTTAAATCAAATCCAGACGACGAAACTGCATTCAATGCGCTTGCAATCGGCTACGAATATCTCAGCGCAGCTGAAACAATATCGTTTGCTCACCGCGACAATTTTCCATCTTAAAAATTATTTGCCCCCACCACTTGCCTTGTGTACAATAGATCCATGCCCATTGCCCATCAACCAGCTCCAGAAAACCTCGAATTCAAAAGAACCGCCCACGAAGAGCGGCACCTCCTCGAGACAGTCGAGATCCCGATCGTCACGGTCTCGGCTTCGTTCAAAGACGAGCTCGAATCCAGATTCGGCGAAAAGCCATCCGAGAACACCCCAGACGTCACCTTTTCCCGCGCCCACTACTCTATGGCCAACGCGCTCGTGGTTGCCGCCACCAAACAAAAAAAATCATTTTGGATGATCGATCCCACGAACTACGTCTCAGCCCGTGACTGGCCCAAGATTATGTTTACCGAGCGGATGGGCAAACTCATCGCGAGAAACCCCCTCCTCAAAGAGCTCAAAGATCTCATGGACACGAGAGTCAGGAACCAGCTCCCCTTGACTGGTGCAATCCGCTCTCCCTTGACCTATGTCGCTGGGAGAATCACTCGTCCAATCATCTCTCTCCACTACGAAGCCGGCAACATTCTCCTCGAAAACGGCAAAACAGTGCTCCAGGTCGTGACCGATCCGCATGTGCGCCCTCAGTACTTAACTCACGCAGACAACCCCAAGTTAACCTGGGCGGTCTTCGACGAGGCGACCAAAGCCAAGCTCATCGAGCTCGGCTACACCTTGGGCCACAAAATCGATGAAAAAAGAGTCGTTGTGACTGGTTGCCCGGTCGACCCGAGAATCATCCTCAAAGACAAAAATACTGCAGTCCGCGGCTACCGCCACCGCCCGCTCAGACTCGCTATCACAACCGGAGGCCTCGGCACTAATAAGGACGAGATCCAAAAACTCCTTCCCCTCCTCGCCCCAGCCCTCAAAAAAGGCACGCTTCAGATAGCAGCTTATGCCGGAGTCCACGACGACTTTGTGACTATGTTTAGCGCATTCGCCCGTGATCACAAAATCAAAGTTGGCGAGATAAAGGACTCAAAGGCTCCATTTCGCATCTTCCACGCTGGTGACATCGTCGAGGCCAACGAGCAGCTCCTGGACTACATCTTCCCCTGGGCAGACGGCTTTATCACCAAGCCCTCAGGTGACATGGCTTACGAGGCCGTTGCCGCTGGCTGTTTCCTTCTCACGCTCAAACCCTGGGGAGAATGGGAGGAGAGTATCCGCTCATACTTTGAGGAAAGAGGTGTCGCCCTCCGCGTCGATCACGAAAATATCGTCGCGCAAATCGAGGCCCTGACCACCATGCCAGTTTTCAAAAACAAACCCTGGGTCGAGCTAGCCCTTGAGCGCGCCCAAAAGCTCGCGCCCCAGATCGCCAAGGGCGCAGACGCTATCTTGAAACTACACAGTAAGTTGAACTAATGTCAAAACCAAAGCAATCATCTCTTTCCAAAATCATGTAAAACAATGGCACTAAGATACTTTGCAAGGGCTCATTTGCACCTCTTGTAGCTACTTTATCTAAGACACTTTCCATCACATCAGCGAGTGGACAAGTAAAACTCTCTGCGCGTTCTCTGCTAATTGCACTCTGCACATACAACAGATTCTCAGCTCCCATAATTTCAAGGAGCAACTTATCACGCTCTAGATTATCGATAATCATAACCTATAATTATATAGTGAGATGTCAAATCCAAAGTCCACTTACTCTACTTTAACTTTTTGGATTCTGTGTGGCTCGTGTGTTTTTTGCACCTCGCGCAGTACTTGGACAGCACTAGCTTCTCAACAGTATTCATCTTGTTGCGGGTCGTGAGATAGTTAAAGCTCTTACAAACCGAACACTTGAGTCCAAATGATTGTCGTGGTCCTTTTTTTGCTTTTGGCACTGTGTCCCTCCGTAGCATCCCATCATATAATTGCGAAGGGGGATGACCCTCGTATTCTACCAACTAACCTATTGACACACAAGTAGAGATCACGTTAAAGTGGATACAATGCCCGATCAATTAAACAAACAATCACTTGTTAACCTGCTTATTGACTCGCCCCTACGCGAGCCAATCAAGATTAACCTCATTGATATCGCCAACAACACTCCGGATCCCGATCTCCCCAAGATTTATCCCACAATCGTCAAAGAACTCGAGATCTTTCAAAAAGCAACCGAGCGTAGGCTCAAACTAGCTGAAGAAATTATCTCCAAGTTGGGTGGCGTAGCCGCACAAAACCAGGCTGGTCCGCCCACGGCGGATAATAGCCTGGCTTCCGAGCCTCCAGTTCCCTCACCCGATCTTCAGGCTCCCAAGCTAGATCTTCCTCCATTGCCTTCCATGCCCACGATCCCTAGTGCTCCTCCTCCAACCTCAGTTGAGACTACACCCGAGCCTCCTCCCACTCCAGCAGCATCTCCCGAAC
>CAZDRB010000027.1:0-11032 GCA_964507925.1 uncultured Pseudomonadales bacterium | reverse complement strand
TCGACTATTTTGGCCATTGATAACATCAAGAGGAATTATATCTCATACAAAAAGCCCCCTACTTACGTAACGCTAGCTTTTCCATTCATCTATAAATATTCCAAGGTTATATTTTTTACAAATTGATAAACACGAGCTGCCTGGACCATCTTTGGCGTTTTTCAGTTCTTCTCTTAGAAAAGATAGTTCAAGCTCTATATTTCTCCAGATCCTGCTTTTCCCGTCGCGAGCCTTACGATGTATTAACTTGTGTTCTAACGAATTAATTTTTGACTCAATAAAGTTTGCTAGATCGTTTCGATCCATTCTATTTTTCGCCTTCAGGTTTTGGAACATGGCCAAACAAGTATATCAAGCCCCATATGCCCAATGCTGCCCAGCCTAAGATGTTTCCAAATTGACTGCTCCATTGATAAACAACGTGAAGAATTCCTGCTCCAATTACCATTGAAATAAGTGTGCGCTGATTATTATTAGTCATGACACGATCTTATCGTACTATGTCAAATCAGAGTAGCTGCTGGGGAGGGGTAAACCCCTTCTCTACAGATGCAAATTATTATTTCTTCTTTTTGGGCTCTTCTTCGACGGTCGTTGCACGCCCATGCAGATTCGACAGATGTAGTCGGATGGCGCGTGGTTGTGCACAGAGCTATTGTAGCAAGGATAGTATTTTGTTGAATCGACTCATCGGAATATCACGCACTGAGAAATAATAGACCTTGGTTGGAATTTTTATTCAAACAAACTCTTTACTAGAAACCCTACTACTCCTGCAATTAGTATTCCACCAATAAGATACCCTCTCAGCTCCTTAACCTGATCGCGTACTTCTTTAACAGATTCTCTAAGATTCCTTACTTCTATATCAAATAGGTCCCTCGAAACACCTTTTTCTGAGGCATCAATTTTGCCTGTTGCTACTGCACCACCAACTTCTGCCTTTGTTAATGCATTATTATCAAATTTGCCAATCCATATTGAGGATGCTTTGTTAGACTGTTGGCTTGTCGGCATTTTTTACCTTCATTACAGTAAATTGAGTCTCGCCAAGTTTTTCTCCTCCATTTTTTAGCGAGATTTTGTACTCTCCTAATTCGGGTAATGGGAGATTTACTGCTTCAGTCAGAACATTGTTCTGGCCATTTTCTCCGGGAATTATTGATAGTTCTTTAGTCGGGATTATATCTTTCCCAGTTGGGGATTTTATTTGAAGGGAAATTTTATATTCCTCCCTAGGTTTACCCGTTACTACTGAAACTACGTAGAATCGCGCAATAGAAGATGGCAATTCTCTCACAAACATACGATCAAATATACCAATAATACTCAACTTTCCTTCTTGAGAAACCATTGCAAGGTCGCACATGGTGAGTAGATTTAGATTAAGTTTTGACATGCATCTCCTTTTTACAAAATGGCCCGCTGGGGCGGGCCATTTTGAATAATAATTATTTCTTTTTCTTTTTGGGCGCTTCTTCGACGACCTCGCCTTCTTCTGCCTTCTCGGCGTCAGGTGCGGAGGTTGGCTGTCCTTCGGCTTGTTCAGGACCTGTCTGAGCGGAGTCAGACGCGGCTTTGTAGAGACGTTCTCCGTATTTCGAGAGAGCCTCAGAAGCTTTTTTGTAGGCCTCGTCGATTGACTCAACTGTTGCGCCTTCTTTGTCCTTCGCTTCTTTGAGCGCCTTGACTGCTTCTTCGATCTCTTTTTTCTCGTCCTCGGTGATTTTGTCACCGGCGTCACTAACTGACTTTTCGGCGGTAAAGATCAGGCTTTCGGCCTCGTTCTTTTTGTCGACAAGATCTTTCTTTTTCTTGTCTTCGTCGGCGAATTTTTCGGCCTCCTGTTTCATGCGCTCCACCTCCTCATCAGTGAGGTTGGTGGCGTTTTGAATGGAGATCTTTTGCTCTTTACCAGTCCCCTTGTCTTTGGCGCTGACGTGCAAAATGCCTGAGGCGTCGATGTCAAAAGTGACCTCAATCTGGGGGACGCCACGAGGAGCTGGAGCAATCCCGTCTAAGACAAAGCGACCGAGCGACTTGTTGTCGGCGGCCATCGGGCGCTCGCCCTGCAGAACATTGATCTCTACCTGGGGCTGATTGTCCGCGGCGGTTGAGAAGATCTGGCTCTTACTCGTTGGGACCGTCGTGTTTCTGTCAATAAGTGGAGTTCTGACTGCGCCCATGGTCTCGATACCAAGTGTAAGAGGAGTCACGTCAAGAAGGAGTACGTCGTGGACCTCGCCTCCCAAGATTCCAGCTTGGATCGCCGCGCCTACCGCAACAACTTCGTCAGGATTGACGCCTTTGTGGGGATCTTTGCCAAAGAAGTCTTTGACCGCTTTTTGGACGGCGGGCATGCGGGTCTGGCCTCCGACCAGGACGATCTCGTCGATCTCGCTGGCTTTGACTCCCGCGTCGGCCAAGCATTTTTTGACTGGCTCCATGGATTTTTTGATTAGGTCGGCGGTGAGCTCTTCGAGCTTGGCACGCGAGACCTTCATGGTCAAGTGGAGAGGACCACTTGGTCCCTGGGTAATAAAGGGCTGGTTGATCTCGGCCTCGGTTGAGGTTGAGAGATCAATCTTGGCTTTTTCGGCTGAGTCGCGCACCCTTTGGAGAGCTTGTTTATCGGCTGAGAGGTCAACTCCGTGCTCTTTTTTGAACTCGGAGACGATATGGTCGATGAGTTTGCCGTCAAAGTCGTCACCACCAAGGAAGGTATCACCGTTGGTCGCCTTGACTTCGAATACGCCGTCACCGATTTCGAGGACGGAGATATCAAAAGTGCCTCCACCCAGGTCATAGACCGCGATCTTGCCGGCTTTTTTCTTGTCTAGACCGTAGGCGAGAGCCGCGGCGGTGGGCTCGTTGACGATACGCTTGACCTCAAGACCGGCGATCTTGCCGGCTTGCATAGTGGCCTGCCTTTGAGAATCGTCGAAGTAGGCGGGAACTGTGACCACGGCCGAGTCGACCTTCGTACCAAGGTATGCCTCGGCATCTGCCTTGGCTTTTTGCAAGATTTTGGCTGAGATCTCCTGAGGAGAGTAGACTTTGCCTTCGACCTTGACTGAGGCCATGTCGTCCTTGCCGCCAACGACTTCGTAGGCAACTTTTTTCATAGTGTCCTTGACCATTGGGTCAGACATTTTGCGACCCATGAGACGCTTGACACTATAGATCGTGTTTTTGGAGTTCAAGATCATTTGATTCTTGGCAACTGCGCCGACCAGATTTTTGACTGGCTCGACGATTGAGGGGAAGGTATTCCCGCCTTCGTGGGTGGGGATTACCTTGGGCTTACCACCCTCCATGACTGCGATACAACTATTGGTGGTACCGAGATCGATACCGATTGTTTTTGAGTTTGACATATGTTCCTCCTAATTATTAATTTACAATTTTATTTTTCGCCGCCACCGACTGTGACACGAGCCGTCCGGAGGACTCGGTCATGCAGAAGGTATCCTGGGCGAATAGTACTTACAACTTTGTTTTTTTGACCTGGAACGATTTCTTGGCATTCCATGGTTGCAGGATCAAAGTTGCCTGAAGTCTGGACCTCTACTACCCCTTCGCTTTGCAAAAGCTTGTCGAGCGATCCCAAGATGAGAGTCAGACTCTGGTCTTTGAGGGTACGCGTAGCAAGATCCAGGTGATCACGGATTTCGAGGAGCTTTTTGAGCAGATCGGCGGTTGCGAACTTGATCACGCTCGCGCTCTCTGAGGCAAACCGGCGCTCGAGATTGGCGTAGTCGGCGAGGGCGCGGGCGAGACTGGACTCGAGCGCAGCTATTTTGGGATCAGTTTTTAGAGGAGCTTGTTTCTTGGTC
Organism: uncultured Pseudomonadales bacterium; assembly: GCA_964507925.1. Classification (GTDB taxonomy): domain Bacteria; phylum Patescibacteriota; class Microgenomatia; order UBA1400; family UBA12108; genus CAZDRB01. Next base: position 7,196 of record CAZDRB010000027.1, on the reverse strand, counting down.
ATATTTTTACCAACTTGAACTAATTTCGTCGATTAACGAGCTCATGTGTCTGAGCATAGGGAGAACGTAGGGGTAGTTGAGACGAGCGGGGCCGATGACGCCAAGGTGGCCAGTGTCTTTGCCGGCGGTAAAGTTGATGTAGGCCATGGCACAGGGATAGAGATATTCGTTGCCAAACTCGTCGCCAAGGATGATGTGAAAGGGCTGGACGTCCGTGTGGCGGGCAAAGATGCTTTCGAGCTCTTGGTGGGACTCGATCATCGAGAGCACCTGGCGAGTCACGTCGATATCAAAAAATTCTGGGAGTGACAAGAGATTGGCGTAGCCGGCTGAATAGACTGCCCCGTCGCTACTGGTTGCGAAGCTGATGTTGCCAGTTTTTTCCGCGAGCACGCGGGTAGACTCTCTAAGTAGAGTATCTAGCTTTTGGCGATGATCCCAGATCCTTTCTTTGACTGAGACTTCCTCGGTTACCGAGAGATCTTCTTCGCGCATGAGCTCGGAGACGTAGAGTTTGATTGCAGCAGGGGTCGGAACGCGTCCGGCAGAGGTGTGGGGCTGTTTGAGATAACCCAAGTCCTCGAGCCTGACCATTTCGTTTCTGATGGTTGCGGGAGAAACGCCGAGATTATATTTTTTGTCGAGCGTATCGGAGCCGACAGGATCGCCAGTCGTGGTGTACTCCTCGACCATGGCTTTGATGATACTGATTTGACGCGGACTTAGTGGTTTGATCATATTAGCACTATCTTAGCGAGAGTGCTAGAAGTTGTCAACACCTAAAGTTTGAGCACTTCGGTGAAGGCCTCTTGGGGCACCGAGACGGAGCCGAGCTGTTTCATTTTCTTTTTACCCTTCTTTTGCTTTTCCAGGAGTTTCATTCTCCTCGTTGCGTCACCACCATAGAGCTTGGCGGTCACGTCTTTTCTGAATGCTTTGACGGTTGAGCGTGCGATGATTTTGCCTCCGATTGCAGCTTGAATCGCAACCTCGATCTGGGAGCGTGGGATGACCTCGGCGAGTTTGTCGACCAGAACACGCCCCCTCGCCTCGGCAGAAAAGTTGGGTGAGATAAAGGAGAGCGCCTCGGCCCCTTCACCGTTTAGGAGAATGTCGACCTTGACGGCGTTGACGTTTTGGTAGCCTGCGTAGTCGTATTGAACCGAGGCATATCCGGAGGAAACTGATTTGAGACGGTCATAAAAGTTGGAAATGAGCTCGGACAAAGGCATGAGATAGTTGAGTCTGACTCTTGAGCCGATGTATTCCATGTCCACGAACTCGGCGCGCTTCCCCTGAGCTAGCTCCATGATGGCCCCGACGTAGGGCTCGGGAGTAAACACTGTCAAGGTCACGAGTGGTTCCTCGACAGAGTCTATTTCCTCGGGGCGCGGCCAGTCGGCGGGCGAGGAGATCTCGGTATTTTCTCCGTTTTTGAGTCTAATTTTGTAGGGCACAGAAGGCGCGGTATTGACGACTGATACCTGGAACTCGCGACTCAAGCGCTCGGTCACGATCTCGGCGTGGAGAATGCCGAGAAACCCGACGCGAAAGCCGTGACCTAGGGCAGGACTAGAAGCTGAGTGATAGGTCAAGGAAGCGTCGTTAAGCGCGAGCTTGCCCATGGCGTCAACCAAGTTCCGATACTCGACTGAGTCCATTGGGTAGAGATCCATAAAGACCATGGGCTGAGGTCGATCGTAGCCTTCGATCGGGGCAACATTGGCTCCAACGGTTGTGAGAGTATCACCGATTGTGACGGCGCGGATGTCCTTGTGGCCGGTTGCGATGTAGCCAACCTCACCTGCTTTGATCGAGTTGGCCGGGCGCATATCGGGAGAGAAAAAACCAATCTCAAGCGGCGAGAGCTTTTCATGGGTTGCGTAGAGCATGAGGTTGTCGAGATTGTCCTTGGTGATCTCTCCTTCTACGACTTTGACAAAGGCGATCACGCCTTTGTGAGTGTTGAAGATGGAGTTAAAGACAAGGGCTCGGAGATGGTTGAGGGTGGATGGTTGATGGTTGATAGCAGGCGCAGGAATGCGATCCACTATTGCCTCGAGTAACTCTGTCACTCCGTCGCCGGACTTGGCTGAGCCAAAGATAATCTCGTCCTCACTAAAGCCCAAGGTCTCGGCTACATCGAGGGCGACTTTTTCCGGTTCGGCCGAGGCCATGTCGATCTTGTTGATGAAAGGAATGATCTTGAGACCTGCCTCTTTGGCTTTGTCAAAGTTGGCGATGGTTTGAGCCTGGATACCTTTGGTGGCGTCAACTACTAGAATGGCTCCTTCGCAAGCATGGAGCGCTCGGCTTACTTCGTAGCTAAAGTCGACGTGGCCAGGAGTATCAATCAAGTTGAGAATGTGATCTTTGTAGAGCATGCGGACGGGAGCGAGCTTGATCGTGATCCCCCGCTCGACCTCGATTGGATTACTGTCCATAAGGCGAGAGACTCCTCCCTTTGTAATAGTCCCGGTGGACTCGAGGAGGCGATCGGTCAAGGTTGTTTTGCCATGATCGATGTGGGCGATGATCGAAAAGTTGCGGATGTTCATATATTCCTATAAGGTCTGACCTTCCCCTACGGGGTTGGGCACTTCCATCAAGATCAGATCTTCTGACAGCAGGTTGTTTAATTTATCTGGTCATTGCAGTCTGACCAGCCGTGGGAGATATTATACAGGGGTTTCTGAGGTTTCGAGGGTTTCGTGGGACTCAGAGAGTGCCTTGTGCCAGCCACCGATCTTTTGGATGAGCCGGACAAAGATCCCAAGTTCGCGAAGCCTGACAAGATAGGAGAGTCCGATGTAAACCACTAGACCGATTAGCCCGACTGTGAGCGTGAGCATGATGAGAGGGAGAGTGCGAGTCGTGTCAAAAATCAAGTTGTCGAGAATGCGAAGAGGGATCCAGAGCGCAAACGAAGTCACTAGCGTGACCATAATCATTTTAAAAACAGGGCCGAGGAGATTTTTGGTTGCAAATCCGGCCAGGCTATAAAGAATCCACGTAAGAATAATGGTCTCGATGATTGAGGCTGAGGTGATCGCGATTGCCATACCAATCACACCGGACTTTACGACAAAGAGAAAATAGTAGCTGAGACCAATATTGGTAACTGTCGCCATGAGGTTGATTAAGAATGGTGTCGTTGTGTTGTGAAGTGAGTAGAAAACGCGCACAAGTACGTGGGTTAAAGAGCGCGCGGCAATTGAGACTGCGAGGATCGCAACAAGTTTGCCCGTCAAGACAGTCTCTGCCCATGGGAACGAGTCAGCCCCGTAGGCTAACCGGACGAGCGGGATCCTGAGGATGAGGACGATGACGCTCGCGGGGAGTGCTAGGTAGAGCATTTCGAGAATAGTTTTGTTGACCATAGCTGCGAGAGCGTGAAGGTCATTCTTTGAGGTGATTTTGGTAAAGAAAGGGAGGGATGCCTGGCCGATCGGGATCCCGATCAAGCGGACCGGAAGATTGGCTAGTTGCTGAGCAATCGAGATGATTGTGATTGTGCCGGCTGAGAGCCAACTTGAGAACATAACAATAACCGTGGCCTCGATTTGGACGAGGGAGAGGGTCAGAACACGCGGGAGCATGAGCGAGCCCATCTCGCGCACCGCACTATGTTTTCTGTTCCAGGAAAAGTGATATCTAAAGCCGAGTTTTTTGGCGAGTGGGAGCTGAGCGAGTAAGTGGAGGAATGCCCCCATTACGACACCGAGTGCCGCGCCGTAGATTCCGAGCGAGTTGCCAAGGGTGAGAATGCCCAAGATTATGCCAAGGTTGTAGAGGACGGGCGAGAGCGCTGGAACCAAAAAACGCTTGTGAGACTGAATGACGCCGGTTAAGAACGAGGAGAAACCAAAAAATAGCTGAGCTGTTGCCATGATCCGAGTCAGGTTGGCCATGAGGATGAGCTGACTCTCATCAAATCCCCCGGCGATGAGACGACTCAGTGGGTTTGCAAAGATGATAATTACAGCTGAGAGCATCATCATAATGAGCATGACCGTGTTGATCATTGAGGAGGCAATCCTGTTCCCCTCTTCTTTATCGCTAAGGTAGCGAGAGAAAACAGGGATAAAGGCCGAAGAAAGGGCTCCAACTACGGTGATCTGGAAGATCATGTCGGGGAGGCGAAAGGCTGCCCAAAAGACATCGACGAGGCCTGGATCAGAGTAAAAATACTGGATCAAGAGACGAGTTCTCAGAAGCCCGAGAATGGCTGAGGCAAGTGTTGCTCCCATAATAATAGTTGCAGCAGAGAGAATGGAGGAGCTTTCTTTTTCGAGTAGATCGCGGCCGTTGTCTAAGAGTCTTTTGAACATGAGAATAGTTTATAGCAGATAGTACATAGCGCATAGTGCTAGACAGAGAATAGGGCATGAGGTAGAATGCTCGCATGCCTATCACAAAGTCAGCAATCAAAAAAGTAAAGGTCGACAAAAAACGTACCGCAGAAAACCTAGTCGTCAAAGGACAGCTCAAGTCGGCGATCAAGGACGCGAGACTTAAGCCGGGTAAGGAAAGTTTGAGCAGACTCTTTTCGGCGATGGATCGGGCGGTCAAACACAATATTGTGAACAAGCGCCACGCTAGCCGGATTAAGTCGAGAATTTCGCGGATCGGCAAGACTAAGTAATTTTTCGTACAATTTGGGTTTCTTTGATAAGATGGGTGTATGAAACTGCCCGCTTTTTTTGGCCATAAACGGTCGATCAATTTGTTGCCTAGAGACGCATTCGAGAACAGCAAGCTCGGGATCATTATGGAGTGGGGCCTCGTATTTGGTAAGTGGAGCGTGATTGTCACACAACTTGTGGTAATGGGAGTTTTTTTGTATCGTTTTGCCCTTGACCGACAGCTAACCGATCTAAAAAAATCAATTGCCGAGAACACGGCGATTGTTAAGTCCTATGAAGACACCGAGCGAGAGTTTGTACTTGCTCAAAAACAACTTGTCAAAGCTAAGGAGGCGATTGAGTTTCAAGAAGTGATTCTCGCGGCTGTCACCGAAGTGGAGAGGATCACGCCGGCGGAGATATGGTATGACCGCGTTACTTTTACCGCCGACTCTTTGTCGATGACGGCATTTTCGGCTGCACTCCCTGGGTTTGGGCAGTTACTTAGCGCGGCGCAGTCGAGCCCAGTGTTTAAGAGTATTCGCGTGGGCAAGATCGAGAGTAGCGCGGCTAGAGGAGCTCAGCTACAGTTTGATATCTCGATGAGTTTAACTGAGGAGACCAAGAAATGATGAAGCTCCCGGTCAAAAAGTACCGACAGGATCTGGAGCGATACTACCGGATTCCGGCGGTGCAGATTTCTTTGACCGTGGTTTTGTCTTTGTTTGTGGTTGCATTTTTTATCGCGTTTGCGATCAGGCCGACTTTGGTCGCGATCGTGAGCCTCAAGAAAACCATTGCGGAATCCGAAAAATCGCTTGAACAGCTTGAGACAAAAGTTGCAAATCTCGATCGGGCGGCAAGAATTCTAGAAGAAATTGAGCCGAGTTTGGAAAAACTTGATGCAAGTATCACTGAAAATGGGGCGGACTATCAAGGTATAACAAGCGATATTGAGATTTTGGCCCAGCAGTCTGGAGTGCTTCTTGATTCCGAGAGCTTTGGAGGAACTTTGCTTTTTTCGCGACTTTTTGCTCCGTTTAAGGCTAGCAAGGGACAGGTGGTTGTCGAGATGCCGATCTCGGTACGGGCGACTGGCAGTTATGCAAATATAAGCTTGTTTCTGAGAAGACTTTTGAGTATGGAGCGTGTGATTGGAGTTGAGAGCGCGACTTTGACCCGCGAGGCAGGCCCGAGAACCGCGATTGCCTCGGTCGCTTTGAACGTGAACGGAAGCATTTATTACCTTGCCGATGAGGCTCAACTCAAGAAAGCCATACCCGACGAGAAAGGAAAACGATAAATGTCGAGACATTTGAGCCTCAAAGTAAGTCGCGTTTATTATCAGATTGGGATCATGACTCTGATCACCTCGATCTTTTGGGTGGGGCTCGAGATTTATCAGGCAACAAGTAAGATCGCAGGTGGGGTGGTCGATAAAGCGATACTTGAGCCTGTCACACCGCGAATCGATGAGGAAACGCTAGAAAAAATTACCACCAGATCAAAGGTTGAAGGAGTAATCACAATCGAGGAGATTTTGCCTGAGATAGCTGAGGAGCTTTCTGCTTCCCCAAGTGCCTCGGAGAGTGGTACTATTGAGATAGTAGAGGATATCGAATGAATTTGTTGATGCGGAGATTTCCAACAATCTTGGGACTGCTTTTGGCGGTGGGGATCGTTTTTGGAGCTATATATTTTTGGCAGAGTTTGACCCCCAAGATTACGGAGGAGATGAGACCCAAAAATATCCGGATCACAAATATAGCTGACAATAAGTTTAGCGTTTCTTGGATCACAGCTGGACCCACACTCGGACAAGTTGAGTATGGGCGAGTGGGAGAAAAGCTCGCTCTGGTTGCGCTTGACGATCGGGATACAAGTGCTACCCAGACACCGAGAAATACCCACCACGTCACGATCGAGGGCTTGCAACCGAGCACGCAATACGCGTTTCGGGTAATGACAGGAGAAGATAAACTCGTACGATTTGACAACAACGGAAGTCCTTATACGGTCAGCACTGGGCCAGTCATTGGCGCAACACCTAGTTCGAGTAATTTTTATGGTAGCGTTAATCTCCCCTCGGGACAGCCGGCTGAGGGAGCGATTGTTTATTTGACTTTGCCAGGAGCTGGATCCGCCTCAACCTTGGTTTATGACTCAGGAGAATACGCAATTACTTTGTCGACAATTAGGACAAGTGACCTGAGGTCGTATGCTAGTTTTGATTCTTTGGCAACAGTTGCGAGCTTGAGCGTGGTTGGCCCAAAGTCCCAGTCCAACTCGTCGGTGTCTCTAGCCTCTGCCACGCCTGTGCCGACAATCACGCTCGGGCAGAACGCGGACTTTTTGAGCAAGCCCAGCGACGTGGTAGTTGCCGAGGTCGAGGAGACGACAAGCACAGAGAGTGCTACCCCAAGCATCTTTAATGTTGAACCGCTTGAAGGCGCTGAGATTAATGTGGTCGGGACATCTTCAACTACAATTACCAATCCGCGCGAGGAAGGAGAGATTCTTAAGACCCTGCGCCCTGAATTTCGGGGGACAGGAACGGCAGGGGCAACGATA
>CAZDRB010000026.1:0-11214 GCA_964507925.1 uncultured Pseudomonadales bacterium | reverse complement strand
ACTCCTCAAATCCACTAGGAACTCTATTTATATCCGTAATAGTTGTAAAGCTCCAAACCTCACCTTTCATAACTTGCTCGCCCATTTCTAAACCCTCCTTCTTTCATTGTCTTATGAACCTCATCTTGAGTTTTTTGATCCAATAGGGCAAGTTGAGCTAGGGTTAAAATAGGATTGTGTTTGACTCCCTCTTTTAGTGCCCCAGGGTGTCTAGGAGTCAAAGAATATCTCCAATTTCTATTTCGCCAATGCCGAGGGATGTCCATACCCCCTATGTCGCAAAAACTACCCAAATCATTTATCTCGCACGCCAAAATCTCAAAATAAGTGCGAGGAGTAGTGCCTGCCACAGTAGTAAACCAATCAGGGTGCTCCCCAGAACAAGGCTCACTATCTCTCGGGACAAGGATCCTAGGGTAAAAACATAGCTCCCCACTCTTCCGACCACAAAAAGCCCAATAAGTCCAAGTAGTGGAGAAAGTGCAACCGGCAATAATATCTGCTTAGAGAACATCATTCTCTTGATTGATTGATACGGATGGATCGCAAGACCCGCCAAGGTCACAGTCCAAACATAACTCACCCAAATGATAAGCGGCTTCATCAAAACCCTCCAAACAATCCGAGAATAAACTCTCTCCATTCTGTCCCATACCCTATACGCAGTACTCCATACACAATACTTGCCCCCGGCACAATCACCCTCCATGGATTCTGGGTTAACCAAGCTCCTATTCCCCTAGCCCACTGTGGCAATATCTCGGTCTCGGCAAGCTTTCTCTGCTCCCGCGCTCGCGCCTCAAGCTCCGCCAAAAACTTACTCTCTTGCTTCATAAGCTTCGCGAAACGCAACTCTGGCCCTAAATAGTAATGACTCCGTCGCCTTAAAGCTCATTTTCATTCGGAGCGCAATCTCTTTGACGTTCATGGATAGCTCGTACCTCAGAGACAGCACATCTTGGTGCTGCATCGACAAGCTCCGATACGCTCGCATAAACTTGCGCTCCATTTTTTTCTTTTCCAGGATAAACTCGGGCGAGAGCACTTCTGACACCAAGTTGTCAAAAAGTGGCGTTGTTTTCTCAACGGCCTGCCTGATATAACGCTTGCGATAAAAGTCCGCAACCTCATGATTGGCAATCGAGATTATCCAAGTAACTAAGCTGGATTTCCCCTGATAAAGAGGCAAGGAGTCAAATGCCGACAAAAACGTCTCCTGCAATACGTCCTCAGCGTCCTCGATACTGGGCATCTTCCTAATCAAATATGCTCTCACTCTCGGAGCAAACTGTTTATAAAAACGCGTCGCTGCCCCCTTCTTTCCTGATAATACTTCCGCAACTATTCTCTCCATGTTTACAATTATACTAGAGTGGTATACTTTGCTTATCGTATGGCAACACCAATCGTAAACATCGGCGAAAGGCTCAAATTTCAGGGAGAATCTGCCGAATCGACCTATACTGGCGTTGGTTCCCTAATCAACAATGTCCTTCCCAACGTCTATATCGTCGGCGGTCTGATTATCTTTTTTATGATCATCCTCGGGGGCTTCTCAATTATCACAAGCGCGAGCGACTCTCACAAACTGGAGGAGGGTAAAAAAACCCTGACCTCTGCTATAATTGGTCTTGCCGTACTCTTTGGCTCCTACTGGATTATTCAGTTGATCCAAGTAGTCACAGGAGTGCCGATATTAAATAGCGGATTATAAATATGGCTGGTCTACTAGGTGATCCGATCAACAACCCCCTCCAAACCATCAATCCCGGTGGTTACCAAGATGTTACTGACCTTCCTAGATTTATCTCAAATGTCACGACCATTATCTTTGCTGGAGCTGGCATCTATGCCTTTTTCAACCTAATTTTTGCTGGCTTCACCTACATTACCTCCGCAGGAGATCAGAAAAAAATCGAGGCTGCCGTAACCTCGATCAACATGTCGCTCATCGGACTCGTCGTTATGGTTGGGGCTGCCGCTTTAACCGGCGTCATCTCCTACGTCCTCTTTGGTAGTGCAACTGCTATTCTCTCACCCAAAATTACTGGACCAGGGAGCTTTTAAATATGGCTGACATCAACTTTGATCAGATCACAACGCCTGGAGGATACCAGCCGGGAGACGATCTTGCCGGCTCAACTGGAGCGCTCGAGGCAGTTATCTCGAACGTTTTGGTAGTATTCACGATCATTGCTGGTCTTGCCTTTTCTATCTACTTCCTCCTCGGTGGACTCACTTGGATCACGGCCGGTGGCGACAAAGGCAAGATCGACAAAGCCAAGGCCATGATGACCAACGGCGCAATCGGCATCATCGTCGTCGCTGTCTCCTACGCCGTTGTCTGGATCGTCGGACGAGCGCTCGGACTAGATATTCTCGAGCCCGGAAAAGCTATTCAAGAATCAATTATTTTTGGGAGAGGCATGAACTCAGCACCAAATTCAAGCTTCCCCGTTGTCCGTCCACAACCATAAACTATGAATATTTTTATATCCAAAGTCCACGCCGCAATCACAAACCGCGCTGTTCCCGGTGGCAGCTCTCCTGCCGACTCTCCACAACAATTCGCGATCACCTTTGGTGTCCTCTGGCAAACTCTCATTATCGTCGGCGGTCTAGCCTTTATTATCTTCTTTCTGAGAGGCGGCCTCAACTGGATTATCGCCGGTGGCGATAAGGGCAAGATCGAAGAAGCTAGAAACAGAATCACTCAGGGCTTGATTGGTCTTGCAATTCTCGTCGCCTCCTATGTTATAGTCAAGTTCCTCGAGACAGCAATCGGTCTCGATTTATTAAATATTAATTGGCCCACAGCCGGCTAAAACTTATGGCCCCTAGCTCATTCAATATCAACATCGGTGACCAGGTCAAAACTCGTGTCGCAGTCAATGACACGCTCGGCACTTTTGTCGAAAAATCCTTCTCTGCTGTCATCTTAGTTGCAGCTCTAGCTAGTTTCCTCTACATGGTTTATGGAGGCGTCCAATGGATCACTTCAGGAGGAGACAAAGGCAAGCTCGAAGAAGCTAGGGGCAAGCTTACAAACAGTGTTATTGGTCTCGCAATCGTCGCTAGTGCCTGGGCTATCTTCAAACTCGTCGACTACTTCTTTGGCATCGGCTTGACCGAATAACTTGCTAAATTGAAAATAATTGCTAAACTTAGAATATATCTAAGTAAGACAAAGGAGATAATATGAACATCGTCAGCAAAGTAATGGCAGCCGCACCTGGCGCTCCAGACCTCTCGATCGGCAAACCAGAAAACGTCGCAATCACCAATATCGGTACTCTTATCCGCGGCGCAGTCCAAGGGGCCATGCTCGTTGCTGCTCTCCTCGTCTTTATGTTCCTTATCTGGGGAGGCATCCAGTGGATCACCTCAGGCGGCGACAAAGGCAAAACCCAAGAAGCTCGTGACCGCATTACGGCCGCCCTTGTCGGACTGGCAGTTGTCGCAAGCGCTTGGGCAATCATGCTTGTCATTCAATACTTCTTCGGTATCTCCATCCTGAACGACAACATTACCCCACCAAAAGCATATTAATTTTACAGCCTTTCAGGGTGTACAAATTTTACGAACATACGTTGAGTTCTGACGATGTAAATCTTTTTGCGCAAGCTCAAAGGAAATATCCAATAGCTTTCCGTTGTTCAAATTTTACGAACATACGTTAAGAAACTGAGTTCGATTACCTCTAAACTGCGAATGTGCCGTCTGGACGAACAGTGTGCAGTCCAGAATGCCCATGAGCAATATCATGAGAACTCTGTTTTAGTCGTGAGTCAAAATTTGGACGACGGGAAGAGTGCAACATTTGCTATAATACCCCCATGCAAGACACCGCGCCCCCACTCTCCGACCTCAGTCTCTACTTTGGCAATATTCTCGAGGTGGTCATCCCGCTTATTGGCCTACTAGCCTTTGTTATGATCCTAGTCGGAGGCTTCAAAATCTTAACTTCCGCGGGTGACCCCAAAGGGCTCGAGGCCGGCAAAACCACTGTGACTCTTGCAATTACAGGAATTGTTCTCGCGATCCTTTCTTGGCTTATACTTGTCTTCATCAAAAACGCAACGGGGGTTAACGTCACTGAGTTTAAGCTTGGCTTCTAACAAGGTTATGAAAATTTTGCGCCTCACTCTTTTTTTGCTCTATGTCCTATACTCCATACTCTATACACATACGGTGCCCGCTCAAGCCGCCTCTCCTCCAGACAATTATCACTTCAATTCCTTTTTTCCGCTTTTACGCTTTATTCCTCCGCCAGAATTAAAAATCTACGAACAAAAAGACAAAAATAGAACGTATGACGACGCCGAAATCAGGGTCATCTCAGAGGTTGGAGTCTGCGAACAAAATAACGACTGTGTCGCCGAGATCCAGCGCTGTGTCGGCGCCTCATGTGGGCCGATCGAAACTGAGGTCGGCCGCTGCCAACAACCAGATCCAGATCTCCCGGGCACCTGCACCTACGTCAAAAATCACAGTTGCAACGCCAATCTAGGTGGAACCGATTACTCAAGACCCGACAACCTCGCATTCCCCAAAGAGCAAAACGAATGGCAAAGATATGACTACGTCGGAAATAGTAGTAACCCGATTTCTTCAGGAACTCACAATCTCTCCCTTTCGGCGTGTGACCGCGCAGAACTTCAGCTAATTACCCTCACTCAAGCAGCCCAAACCAAAGCTACCGTTGAGAGAACTGGAGAGTGGCCTCTCGGATGGGTAGATTGGGAATATGAGGTCGCAATAGGCGATGCCCTGGTTGATCTCTGGGGCAAGCTAGGGAGTCTCCAAGAAATTGGCGACCAACTAACCCATGCTAGAGATCAGCTATTGCTCTCAAAAGGCAACAATATTGTCGACGTGTCCTCTACCAAAAAAGCCCTCTGTCAAAAAATTAGCTCAGATCCAAATAGTCCAGAGGTTAAAGCGCTTAGCTCGGCGCCTCTTTACCCTCCCTCGTCTCCCAAGGGCTATGCTAGGTGCTCGATCTGTGTCAACTCTGCCTGCCTCTCAACGCCGATTGCTGAAGGGCTATATTCTGATACCAGCGTCAGGCCCGCGCTAGCCTCGGCTTTTACCAATCTTTTCTTAACCCACTCACTAGACACAGCCCTCTCGACCTACAAAAAGGCCGTCGCCAAGAACCCCCTTCTCCCCTACACCCAGGTTGCAACCTCAGAATCAATTCCCACGAAAATCGAACAAGAGTTAAAGCCAGCCGTTTCAGGGCTACCCTCTCCTTTTACGCTCACTGCTCTCGGCGGCATACTCGACTATCAAGAGCGCATGACACAGTTTAAATACCACATCCAAGATAATCCGCAAACTGTGGCCGGGGGCGCAACTCCCTCAAACATTTCTCAAAACATTATCAACTTTGTTTATGGACTTGCCAGTCTCTTTGCCAATATTACAACTCACTTAATAATCATTCCCGAGCCAATGACTCAAAGCATTGTCGACCTCCAAACTCCTGTATATCAAACCAGAGACACCGTCGCCGAGCTCAAAAAAGATTCCTATCTCAAAATCTCAAATTTAGTTGGCGGTGATACTCCTCTCTATTTCGGTCGAGGTATCGCCCCCGCCGAAGCTCGGCGTCGTCTTGCCCATTTTAGCTGTGCCGACGCAAACTACTCCTCCCCAGAAGAGACTGTGATCGCTGATTACGCGCTCGGTACAAGAATTGGCTGCAACCAAACAAGTCAGTCTTCTGTTCCTCCTGGCACCTGCGATGGTAAATTGTTTGCCAAGCTTATCGCGGGCAGCCCTTATCAAAACACCACTCCCGAGGCGCTCACCTACTTTAACGCCGAGATTAAGTCTCGCCTCACCCCAGAGCTCATGAGTGTCTACAAAGAAGCTGAAAGAAAAACTGGTGTGCCCTGCGAAATTCTCGCCGGCATTCATGCCAGGGAAGGAAGTAGCGACCCCAATCGCTCCTTAGTTTCCGGGCGCTTTCTTGGAACTCCCGAGCCTGACGCAGGCGGGAAGATATTTCGCACTCTAATCGAATCTGCAATCTATGCTGGAAACAACATAAAAAACAGGCCTGGGCCAGGTTTAGTAAATGCAACTAGCACCATCACAATGCTCTCCAACTACAACGGCGGGGGCAACAGCAACTGTCAACTAGGGTATCCCTTTCTCATTCCATATCGCGGCTGCCCAAGGCTCTTTATTGGCGAAGACGATCCTTACGCCACCAACTTCCTCACCCCCAAGCACACTCCCATGTTTGTCCTTTTCTGCGCTGATCACACTAAGTGCCCTCCCCAGCCAGACCAAAGGTCGGGGACATTCACAGTTGCTCTCACTATATACAATACAATCAGCAAAGGCGGAGGAGAATAAGCTATGAATCCGATTCTCAATTTGTTCCAAAGCAAGTTTGCAAGAACTGCAGGCATAATCACTTTCATTATTCTGACTCTTGTCCTTATTCTCTCTCCTAAAAGAGAAGTTTCTCCCGATGTCGTTGACAACGAACTCTCCTCCTCTCCTCGTCCCGAGCTCTCTGACCTGGCTCGCGAAAAAAGAAATGAGGCTATGATCTATACAGCAGGTATCGAGTCCAAACTCCCGATTTATTTCGAAAATTTTACAACTTCAGTTGGTATTACTACCACAATAAACGTCTATCGCCTCGACTCGGACGAAGCAGAGGTTTTTCGCCTCGAGATCTATGGCCTTTCCTATATCAACTCAGATCCGGACGAGACCAAAAACCCAAACGTCACAGCATATAAGGAGAGCTATCTCAAGGCGCTCGAGCTCATCGAATCCAAGAACATTGATCCCAAAAAACTTATCTTTATCTACGGCGATCGGGAATATGTCCGAGAAACAACCGCCACATGGATCAAGGCACTTAATCTTCATCCATAAGCACCGCGTCCCAAACATAGCCCGAGCACCATCGAAGCCAAAGGCGAAGTGGTAAAGGGCGACGTGGGATGTTAAAATTCCCCTATCTATGAAGCGCGCCATTCTAGTCCTTGCCTTTAGTCTTTTTACTTTAATCTCTCCATCTCTTGCTCGCGCCCAAACATATTATCCCAGCGCCGAAGAAGCAGGTTTGGTTGGTGCCTTTATTGGCGGTATCAACAAGACTCTTCTGCCGGTCTCGATCCCTGCTGGATCAAGCTCTCCAGACTGGTTTTTAAATGATACCTGCTCCGATGTTCAAAACCTCATGCGCTATATCGGCGGTGGATGTAGCAAAGATCCATCTGGAAATGTTTATAGTCCAGGGCTTCTTGGAACTCAGCATCAGGTAATTGCCACTCTTTACAACAATCAAATCTCGAGCAAAGAGTATGTCGCCGATATTCTTGACAATATTGGTGTTCCCTCAGTCTCGCGCGCCTACGCTCAAGGCACGGGCTACAGCGCCATGACCTCGTTCCTCCCTTTCTGGAAGTTGTTTCGCAACCTCGCCTACTCTCTCTATATTATTATGTTTGTTGTCGTCGGCATCATGATCATGCTTCGTACCAAGGTCAACGCTCAGACTATTATCACGATCCAAAGTGCCCTCCCCAACCTTATTATTACCCTGATTCTTATTACTTTTTCCTACGCCATAGTCGGCTTTATGATCGATATTATGTACTTTTTGATCTATCTTGTGGTTTACTTAATCGGTTCAGCCGGAATCATTGACCCCACTAAGATGATCGAGCGTCTTCTCTCCCACTCTGGCTGGTCCGTTATTTTTGAAGGCAGGAACTCGATCGTCTCAGCAGTATCCAACTCAATCGGCAGTATTCTCTGGAACTTGGGTAGTGGAGGACTTGGTGTCGCCGGCGCCATTGTCAGCCTTGTCTCCCCAATGCCCCTTATTGTCTCAGTTGCCTTTGTCATTGCCATGCTCAAACTCATGGTTGCCCTGATCAAGTCATATATCATGGTTATCGTCCAGACTATTACCGCCCCGCTCCAGATTCTCATGAACGCCGTTCCTGGTTCAAAGTCATTCTCTACTTGGCTCAAAACTACTGCCTCATATCTCATACCTTTCCCGGTAGCAGGAGCGATGTTTGTATTTTCAGCGATCCTCGTAGGCAACCCAACTGACAGGACGATCCTCAAAGATCTAGATCCTCGTGACGCAAATCCTTTTGGGGTTAACCAAAGCTCCGAAATCTATCAAAACCGCCAAAACGTCTGGCTCCCGCCGTTTACCTTGACCGAGGCCAAAGCTGAAAATGCGGACATCTTGACCCTCATCGGCTTCTTCGTCTTTCTCATGACTCCTGCCGCCGTCAAGATGGCTCAAGACTGGCTCCAAGTCAAAGAATCTCCGTACGTTGCCGAGGCCTTGACCACGCTCAGTATGGGAGCAAGTGCCGGCGCCATTCTGCCAAAATGGGCTATTCACCACCAACAACAAGAGCTACAAATGAAGCGCCAAGCCGATCTCTTCAACAAACAAAGAGAGGGAGCTGGAATAAGCGGAGCTCCAAGTCACACTCAAAAAGTTGGTCACTCATAAAAAAGACTTTAGTGACGTCCGCCACCTCCGCCCACTGAAAATCCAAAGATGTGCTCCATTGTCTTGCCACCAAATCCCCTGAACTCCTCAAATAGTGTCCAAAGCGCATACTTTGGGTCATCAAAGAAAAATGCCTTGAGCGCAAGTAGTTTAACCGATGTTGTCCCCTTTGTTATAAACTTCTTAAATCCTTCAAGTCTAGATGTGTCAATTCCCATGTTCTTTGCCGCCCCATCAACCAGGTAGTCTACTGTTCGTTTGGTGCCCAGTAGCTTCTCGGCCATGTGATGAGCCTCTGTCTTCGTCAAAAATCCATCCGTCCGCCACTTTAATAATAGGTTCTCAAAGTCATGCGGTCTCCACCAGTCTTTGTCCAAAACTTGCCTAGCATAGTTACCTCTAAACATTTTTTTGTGATATGCCCGTGTTCCATCTGCAGTGCGCGCAAAAAACTTGTTTCCTGTCGAATCAGTAAAATCTACCCATTTTATTGAGAACGAGCTTTTTTCTCCTTCTGTTTCTGCAACTTCATAAGGTGCAAGCCACTGCTCTCTTGTAGAAATTGATTGTCTGTCCATTAAGGATAAAACTATTGTCTTTTTGACATCAGGAGTCGCAAACAGGTCAAGATGTTCCATTAATTTTATATAGTCTTCAGCGTTTCCCTTTAAGGAGCCGATTTTAACTACTAGTTTAAGCGCCTCTAGCTTTGCAGGCGCATATTTCATCCCAAACTGCTCCCAGTCGTCGCCATGTTTTGTCCCCGTTCTATCTACAAACGCCTCCATCTCAAATCTCTGCCAAAAATTATCTTTTGTGAGCGGCTCTCCAAAGCCTCCGGTTACCTCGTCATTCATTTTTTTCAAAACTCCAAACCGCTCGTTATCAATCGAGGCCCACAATGCTCGGTCTTCCGCGCTCATCTTCAGCTCAAATAGCTCCTCCCATACCGCCGCGTACTCTTGTCCCATATAGCCTTCCTTGCCCCCAAGGAGCCTTCCTTCTGCCGCCTCATCCTTCCACCTTTGGTAAAAGGTAATTAGTTCAGCCTCGCTCGGAATATCTTTTTCGTATAGCCCTAGATCAACTAACCTTTTTCTCACAATCCCAGCAACGGTCTCGCTCATTTCTTCGTAGTCATTAAAGGCATGCTTCATCATTTCTCTAGATCTCAGCCTATTATTTAGCGTTACATGTTCGCCGTTGAGTGTGGCCTCTGTTTTCCTAACATATATTTTTTCAAAAAGATCTCCAATTTTTTTGTTTATTCCCTGATCTGCCCTTCTCGTAACCTCGTCATCCGACCACCCACTTTCCCTTTCCATAAAGTGTTTAGTAATCATCTTTGAGATGTTTTTGGCTACCATATCCTCAGACTTATATCTCTCCATGGGTCCTAGCATGTCACCAATTTTCTGCACCAAGTCCAAAAATGGAGGAGCTACAAGCTCAAAGCTGGCCTTATAATCCGCAATAGCCGAGGCCGCCGTAAGTAGTGCCTTGGGAGCATTTTTCATCACGGCCGGTTGATAGCTCTTTAGAACGTCCATCCAGGTCTCCGAATACCACATAAAGCTCAGGCCATTTCGCATAATCCACTGATTTCGGTCTAGCATGTCTTCCAGGGTGAACTGCCTAGTAACTATTCTCTCCTTGCCTGTTTTAGGATCAACGTCTTTACCTTCGGGTATCCCCACTTGTGCTCTCCAGCCCTTAAATCCACGCTTATCAAGCTCGGCAAATTTGACTCCAACCTTAATATCAGAAAGGGCTCTCTCGCCTGCCTGTCCCGGAACACTCAAATATAGTACGTCCTTTCCATCAACGTCCGCTACCCTTACCTTAGCGCCTTCTCCAAACATCTCCTCGAGCATTATCGCTCTAATTGTCGAGTCCATCGAGTTGGGGTCAGCATTCATTATTCGCAATATATTGCGCTCGCTCCTAAGCGCGGCCATCACGCTCTTGGTTGAAAACAAAAATTCTTTCCCGTCAACCTCGATCACGTTCCCACTCATGTTTGCGTAAGTGCCTAGGAGTAGGTCTAGATTATTTTTACTAAAGACCTTTGCTTGGGTTTGGAAAAACTCTTCTGGTTTTTGTGTGGTAAGGCCAGGCAGGTATCCTATCTGCTGATTTTTCCCAAACTGATCTGTAAAATCGTTACTAATCTTAGAAATTGCCTCCAAGTACATTCTCCGCACATACATGTACTGCAGATCATTGGTATTCTCTTGCATCCCAACTCTGGTTGTATACTCAAGCATCGCATTGGCTGCTGCAGCGTACTCGCCCATCTCCATAAACAGCATTAGCTCGCCTAATACCGCAGGTCCCCCTTCACTCGCAAACTGCGACTCTGTGGCGCCTGCTCCCGGTCTTCTCAACCGACCCTCGGCCGACAAAGTCTTTAACTCTGCGAGTCTGCGAATAATCAGCTCAAGCTCAGCTGGTTTTTTAATTCCGTTGCTCTTGGCTCTCTGAATAATATCTTTTATCCCTTCGTCGCCTCTCTTTAAATCGCTCCAAAAATCCTTGTCCTCAAAGGGATTATACTTATCCTTAGCAGTGCCAAGTATTGTGTCAAGCTCGCTCTCTACTTGTTTTGTCAAGGCCTCTTGTCTCCAAGCTTCGTCATTTAGCTCTCCACTTAAACGAGTCTCCTCAACTCTAACCATTTTTGGATCTTCTCGCTTAAGCTT
>CAZDRB010000025.1:0-11334 GCA_964507925.1 uncultured Pseudomonadales bacterium | reverse complement strand
GACGAAGCCGTGGCCAAAGGCTTAACCTATGACATGCCCCTCAGAGTCAAGGTCAAGTTAATCAACAAAATCACGGGCGACGAAACCGAACAAGACGTTTTCCTTGGTGATATCCCCAAAATGACCAACCGCGGCACCTTTATTGTCTCGGGTATCGAGCGCGCTGTCGTCAATCAACTCGTCCGCGCTCCGGGCGCTTTTTTTGCTGGCTCGGTTGATCCAACCACCGGCAGAGTTCTCTACACCGCCGAACTTCGTCCCATGAGGGGTAGCTGGCTGGAGATGACCGTCGGCAAAAACGACGTCATCACCGCCAAGATTGATCGCCATCGCAAGTTTTACGTCACAACGCTCCTGAGAGCTCTCGGCATCGAGGACGAAGAAGAAATCAAGGCCCTCTTTAAAGATGTCGACACAAGCGAGGATCATCAATACATCTTTGCAACTCTCGCCAAAGACCCAAACAAAACTCAATCCGAAGCGCTCCTCGATCTCTACGACAAAATCAGGCCAGGTGAGCCAGCTGTCCTCGAAAACGCCAAAAACCTTTTCTTCCAGAGCTTCTTTGATCCTAGACGCTATGATCTTGACCGCGTCGGCCGCTACAAACTCAACAAAAAACTAGGACTAAATATCGAGAACAAAGCGGACAACCACGTCCTCCAAAAAGCCGACCTTATCGCCATCATCAAATACTTAATTGGTCTTCAAAACGGCCAAGGGGCAGTTGATGATATCGATCACTTAGCGAACCGCCGCGTTCGCCGCGTCGGCGAGCTGTTGGGCGCGACCGCCTTCCGTATCGGTCTTTTGAGACTTGAGCGCTCAATCAAAGAAAAAATGTCCTTGGTCAAACCCGAGGAGTCAGTTACTCCCGTTCAGCTCATCAACGCGAGACCCGTGATCGCAACCATTTCTGAGTTCTTCCGCAGAAACAGACTTTCAACTATTCTTGATCAGACCAACCCTCTTGCCGAGATCGACAACCTTCGTCGTCTCTCAGTCATGGGTACAGGCGGTGTGACTCGCGAACGCGCCAGTTTCTCCATGCGTGACATCAATGCCTCACAATACGGTCGCATTTGTCCTGTTCGCTCACCTGAGGGACCAAACATTGGTCTAGTTACGTACCTTTCGCTCTTCACCAAAATCAACGAGTTTGGCTTCCTCGAGTCACCATATCGCAAGGTCGAGCTGGTTAAGCGCGGTGGCAAATCAGTTATGCACGTCTCAGAAGAAATCTTCTATCTCCCGCCAGACGATGAGCAAAACTACTACATCACTCACGCCGGCATCGAGATTAGTGACAAGGGCGATATTCTCGACTCTTGGGTCCCAGTTCGTTATCAGGGCAATTTTATCGAGGTTCCCGTCGAAAAAGTTCAATATATCGACGTAATTCCTCGTCAAGTTGTTGGTACCTCTGCAAGCCTCATTCCCTTTATTGCCCACGACGAAGCTAACCGTGCGCTCATGGGTACTCACATGCAATGTCAAGCCGTTCCTCTTGTCAGTCCCGAGTCGCCAATTGTTGGTACTGGCATGGAAGGGGCCGTTTCTGAGTCTATGGGCTGGGTAGTTCGCGCCCAGTTTGCAGGTACCGTAGTTGCAGTCGACGCCAAAGAGATTGTTCTCGAACTAGACAAAAAAGAAGCTCTCAAAGCCAAAGAATACTTTGCTAAAAACGACAACGAACACGCCACTCTTTCCAAAAATCGCCTTACTTATACTTTGATCAAGTTCCACCGCACCGCCGGCTCAACTTGTTACAACCAAAAGCCCGTCGTCAAGGTCGGTCAAAAAATCAAAAAAGGCGATCTCTTGATCGATGGTCCCGCCTCAGATGGTGGTGAACTCTCGCTTGGCCGTAACCTCGTCATCGCCTACGCCTCGTTTATGGGTCTTGGATACGAAGACGCGATCATCGTCTCTGACCGCTTGGTCAAAGAGGACGTTCTCACCTCTATTCACATCAATGAATACGAGAGTCAAATCATGGATACCAAACTCGGTGCCGAGGAGTTGACTCGCGATATCCCAAATGTTAGCGAGCATGACCTCCGGAACTTGGGCGACGACGGTGTCGTCGTCGTCGGAGCCGAGGTTACAGGCAACGACATCTTAGTCGGCAAAATCGCTCCCAAAGGTGAGACCGAGCTAACTGCCGAAGAGAGACTTCTGAGAGCAATCTTTGGCGAAAAGGCCCGCGAAGTCCGCGACACCTCCCTCAGAATGAGTAACGGCGAGTCCGGCACCGTAATTGCGGTTAACACTCTCGACCGCGAAGAAGGTGACGAGCTTGATCCTGGAGTGCTCAAAACTGTCACGATCAAAGTTGCTCAGATCCGCAAAGTCACCGTCGGTGACAAGCTAGCCGGAAGGCACGGCAACAAGGGCGTTATCTCACGGATCATCCCCACTCAAGACATGCCCTACCTCGAAGATGGTACTCCAGTCGACATCATCATCTCGCCTCTCTCCGTTCTAGCTCGTATGAACCTCGGGCAACTCCTCGAAGCCCACCTCGGCTGGGCAGCGCACAAACTCGGCTACAAAGTCGCCTTGCCAGTGTTTGAACCCCTCGAAGAATCAGTCATTGAGCAAGAGCTCAAAAAGGCTGGACTTCCAACTGATGGCAAAGCTGTACTCTACGACGGTCGTACTGGCCTTCCCTTTGATAACCCCACAACCGTCGGTATTGGCTATATCCTCAAGCTTATCCACATGGTCGAGGACAAAACTCACGCTCGCTCGACAGGTCCCTACTCCCTCGTCACTCAACAGCCACTCGGGGGCAAGGCTCAGATGGGTGGTCAAAGACTCGGAGAAATGGAAGTCTGGGCTCTCGAGTCTCACCGCGCTGCCCACGTTCTTCAAGAAATGCTTACTATCAAGTCCGACGACCTAGTCGGACGCGCCAAAGCATTTGAAGCTATCGTCAAAGGCACTCCAATCCCAGAGTCTACTGTTCCCGAGTCGTTCAAAGTTCTTCTCAAAGAGCTCAACTCTCTCGGCCTCGATGTCATTCCCGTTGATCCAAAAGAAGTCTTAGTGGCCGACGACTCAGCCGAAGAACTAGAAAAAGACAAGGTAATCATGACCGACGATGAGGAATCATTGCCCGGAGACGAGGCAATTGACGGCGAGGCAACTATTATTGATCCCGAGGAAGCCGAATCCGAGGTAGATACTTCAGATGGACTAGAAGACGTCGAAGAGCCATCCGACGAAGAGTTAAAAAAAGAGGAAGGGGAGCTCTAAACTATGATGAAAAACATTCTTGACTTTAAAGGTCTCAAAATCCAAATTGCCTCTCCCGACACCGTCAGGAACTGGTCGTTTGGCGAGGTCACAAAGCCCGAAACCATCAACTATCGCACGCTCAAACCAGAAAAAGATGGTCTCTTCTGTGAGCGCATTTTTGGACCAACCAAGGACTACGAATGTTACTGTGGTAAATACAAAAGGATCCGCTATCGTGGCATAGTTTGTGACAAATGTGGAGTCGAGGTCACCCAGAGCCGAGTCAGGCGCGAGCGCATGGGCCATATCAACCTCGCTGCCCCTGTAGCCCATATCTGGTACTTCAAAGGCGCTCCGTCTAAGCTCTCGCTCATCATGGACGTTGCCCCCAAAGCCCTCTCAGCTGTTGTCTATTTTGCCAAATATCTTGTTCTCGCCGTCGACAAAGATGAGCGTAGCCGAGTCATCGAATCCTTGAACGCCAAGCACGCCGAGGCACTCCTTGAGATCGAGAACAACACCAAGCTCGAGATGGAAAAACTCAAAGAAAGCTTGGGTGAAAACCCGACCGAACGCCAGAAAACCTCTGCTAAAAAAGCCCTCGAGCACTTGAGAGAAAACCTGGTTCTCGACAAAGACTCGCTCAGCGAGATCTACAAAACCGTGATTAGCATGGCCAAGCGCATTGTTCCCGGAACGGTCATGGCCGAAGACGAATACCTCAAGCTCGACGAATACGACGCCACAGGACATCTCAAAGTCGGCATGGGAGCCGAGACCATTCTCGAATACCTCGAGACAATCGATCTGCAAAAACTCTCCAAAGAAATCAAGCTCGAACTCAAAGAAGAGGGTACGGCTAGCGTCCGTCGTACCAAACTCGGCAAAAGACTCAAGGTAGTTGACGGCCTGAAGAATGCCGGCCTCTCTCCAACCTGGATGGTCCTCAAAGTCTTGCCCGTTCTTCCTCCAGAGCTTAGGCCCATGGTTCAGCTCTCAGGTGGCCGCTTTGCTTCCTCTGACTTAAACGATCTCTACCGCCGCGTCATCAATCGCAACAACCGCCTCAAACACTTGATTGATCTTGGGGCCCCCGAGATTATCTTGAGAAACGAAAAGCGCATGCTCCAAGAAGCCGTCGACTCACTTATCGACGCCTCTCAAGCCAAGACCACTCGTCGTCGAGTCGTTAAACCTCTTCGCTCACTCTCCGACATGCTCTCAGGCAAACAAGGCCGTTTCCGCCAAAACCTCCTTGGTAAACGCGTCGACTACTCAGGTCGCTCAGTCATCGTCGTTGGTCCCGAACTCAAGCTCTCCGAGTGTGGTATCCCCAAAGACATGGCGCTTGAAATGTTCAAGCCGTACGTTCTTCGAGAACTCATTGCCGAGGGCACAGCTCCTAACGTCAAGAGCGCCAAGCACGCAATCGAAAGAAAAGATCCTTTGGTTTTTGACATTCTCGAGCGCATCACCAAAAATCACCCGGTTCTCTTGAACCGCGCCCCAACCCTACATAAGTTAGGTATTCAAGCCTTCTACCCAGTCTTGATCGAAGGCAACGCCATTCAACTTCATCCTTGTGTCTGCGCAGGTTACAACGCCGACTTTGACGGTGATCAAATGGCCGTTCACGTGCCTTTGTCCGAGACCGCAATCGAAGATGCAAGAACCAGGATGATGGCCAAAAACAATCTCCTCAAACCAGCTAACGGTAGCCCGATCACAGTCCCAAACAAAGAAATGGCGCTCGGCTGTTACTATCTCACGAGCTTTAACCCCGACCTCAAACAAGACGACTCGATCTACGGCGACGCCGAACAGGCATATGCCGCTCGAGAAGCCGGCCAGATTGACCTCAGACAACCTATTAGCGTCCGGGTAGATGGTCAGGTAGTCACGACCTCAGTCGGTCGCCTGGTCTTTAACGAGGCCTTACCCCAAGAACTTCGCTTTATTAATGAGGCAATCACCGCCAAAAAAATTACCGATATCATTCGTGAGGCAATCCGCCTCTTTGACAATGATCTCGTCGCCGATCTTGTCGACAAAATCAAATCCATCGGTTTTGAGTATCTAACTACGTCTGGTCTCTCGGTCGCCGTCGCCGACAACATTATGATCGAAGCCAAGGACACGATGATCAAAGACGCCGAGGCAAGGGTCAACGAAATTCTCGAAACTTTCAATCAAGGTCTAATTACCGAGGAAGAAAAGCGTCGCCTCTCCTTTGAAGTCTGGATGGAGACCACCGAAGAGATCGCGACTGCAACCTGGGACAAATTTGATGAAAGAAACGCCGTCAAGATCATTATCGACTCAGGTGGTACTCGTGCCTCTCGCGACCAAATCAAGCAGCTCTCAGCTATGCGCGGACTCGTGGTTGACCCACTTGGCAAGATCGTCGAGATGCCAACCAAATCTAACTTCCGGGAGGGTCTCTCGATCTTTGAATACGTGACCTCGTCTCGTGGCTCAAGAAAAGGTTTGACCGACTCCGCTCTCAAAACAGCTGACGCCGGTTACTTGACCCGCCGCTTGGTCGACGTCTCCCACACCTCAATCATCAGAGAGGCGGACTGTGAGAGTACAGAATCTCTTGAGATTCCAACAACCGGTCATCGCGGCAAACACTTTGTCAAACGCGTTCTCGGCCGGGTCGTTGCCAAAACTGTCAAAGATCCCAAGTCCAAAGCAGTCTTGATCAAAAAAGGTGAGATCATCGATGATGAGATCGCCGACAAGCTCTTTGAATCAGGAGTTGAGGGAGTTGAGATCCGCTCTCCTTTGACCTGTAAAGCTCGCTACGGACTATGTGCACAGTGTTACGGTTGGGACTTTGGTACGAGGAAACTCGTCGAGATCGGGAGCCCCGTCGGTGTCATTGCCGCTCAATCAATTGGTGAACCAGGTACTCAGCTAACCATGCGGGTCAAGCACGCTGGAGGTATCGTCGGCTTGGACGTGACCCAGGGCTTGCCACGCGTCGAAGAGCTCTTCGAAGCCAGAAACCCCAAGATCGCTGCACCTCTTGCTGGCATTTCTGGCAAGGTTAAAGTCGAGGAAACGACCGACGGAGCCAAGGTCACAATCACCTCATCAGGAAACGGGGGTATGACCGAAGAATACTTTGTACCAGCAACTCTCACTCTAGCAGTCAAAGACAAAGATACTGTCACCGCCGGCTTCCCGCTTGCAAGTGGCCCTCAAAACATTCAAGAAGTCTTGAGAGTCCGCGGTATCCGTGACGCCCAGATTTATCTAATTCAAGAAATTCAGGCAGTTTATGAGTCTCAAGGAATTCCGATTTCCGACAAGCACTTTGAGGTTGTTGTTCGCGAAATGACAAGCAAGGTCAAAGTCGAGGAATCAGGCGATACAGCTCTCATTGGCGGCGAGATCGTTGATCGCTTTGCCTTTGATCTAGGCAACGAGGCAACACTTGCCGAAGGCGGAGAGCCCGCAACCGCGCTCTCAGTCATGCTCGGAGTCACTCGCGCTGCCCTCCACACTCACTCTTGGCTCTCAGCTGCCTCATTTGAGCAGACAACCAATGTCTTGTCCGAGGCGGCTCTCCAAGGCAAGGAAGATCCGCTCTTTGGACTCAAAGAAAACGTTATTATCGGAAGGCTTATCCCGACCGAACCAGACAGGGCTATGATACAATAGCATGCACTTATGCCAACAGTTAATCAATTAGTCCGTTTTGGACGAGACAACAAAACCAAAAAAAAGAAAGGGAGTGCTCTTCGTAAGGGTTACAACGCAACCAAGCGAAAGATGGTCGAGTACGCCTCTCCACAAAAGCGAGGTGTCTGTATCGTCGTCAAGACCATGACTCCCAAAAAGCCAAACTCAGCTCTTCGTAAAGTTGCTCGTGTCAGATTGTCCAACAAACAAGAGGTCACCGCCTACATCATGGGCGAAGGGCACAACTTGGCCGAGCACTCAGTCGTCCTCGTCCGTGGTGGACGCGTCAAAGACTTGCCAGGTGTCAAATACCACATCGTCCGTGGCAAATACGATACCGCTGGAGTCGAAAAACGCATGACCTCTCGCTCAAAATACGGAACCAAGAGGCCCAAGAAATAAAAGGAAAATATGCGTTCAAAAGCAGCAAGTCTCAAAAAACTCGATGGCGATATCAAATACAGCTCCCTAGAAGTTGCCAAGCTAATTAACCGCGTCATGCGTGACGGCAAAAAGGGCGTTGCCGAAAAGCAAGTCTACAGCGCCATGGATATTATCGCCAAAAAAACAGAACAAAAGCCGCTCGACGTATTCATGACCGCACTCGCAAACATCAAGCCCAAAACCGAGGTTCGCTCTCGTCGCATCGGTGGCGCGGCCTATCAAGTCCCAATGCCCGTCTCGCCACGTCGTCAGTTCTCGCTCTCAATCCGCTGGCTTGTTGAGTTTGCCGGCAAAAGGAGTAACTCCGAGTACCACACTTTTGGCGAAAAGCTTGCGGCCGAGATCATGGATGCCTACGAAAACACGGGCGCGGCCATCAAAAAGCGCGACGATGTTCACCGCATGGCCGACGCCAACAAGGCCTTCGCACACTTCCGCTGGTAAATTACTTCCTCAACCTCTCCATAAAAATCGCATAAAATCTCAGATTATGTATCGTCGCAAGTCGTAGAACTCTGCGGTCCCGCGCTCTCCACATCTTGGCGAACTCGGATCGGGTGAGCGTTATACATAGCTCGCAGTCGCATGATGTAGAAACAGGCGTATTTTCCTCGAGATGCTTAGCTTGCCTCGGGTTGTAATACTCATAAAATTTTTCTTGGGTTAGATCAATTTCATCTATTGATCTAGCGAGGTACACATACAGTCGGCCGTGGCGGGCGTCGCGGGTCGGGAGCACGCAGTCAAAGACCTGCCATCCGAGATTGACACATTTCACGATATCGTCCGGCTTTCCGATCCCAAGGCCATACAACAAGGCATCTTTGGGCAAATTATCGGCGAGAAACTTGACCATTTTCTCGTGAAACTTCCCCTCCCGCATCGGAAATCCTCCGTACCCATATCCATCAAATCCGATCTCAGAGAGTTCTTTGATTGACCTCAGACGTAGATCCTCGTACTCTCCTCCCTGCACTACGCCGATCAAATATGGTTTTTTACCGTGCCACTGCGAAGTCGTAGACGTAGCGTGGTCAAATTCCTCCTTGCATCTCCTCGCCCAGAGAGTGGTGCGCCTCACTGTTTCTTCTGCTTCTTCGTAGGTCGCCTCCGGCGGCGTAAAGTCGTCGAGCACCACCATGAGATCAGTCTTCATCGCGACCTGATATCTGATCGATTCCTCTGGCGTCAATAAATGTTCTTTTTCCTCCATCACAAATACAACGCCTTGATCCGTGATTCGCCCCCCGCCTCGCTTGGCAATCGACATGACCTGAAATCCGCCCGAGTCCGAAATTATTGCCTGATCCCACCCCAAAAGGTCCCTGATTCCACCTGCCTTCTCTGTCTGCTCAAACCCCTTTTCACGCAAAAGATGAAAGGTATTCACAAGTATCCCGGGCAACCCGACGGCTCGGACGTCGTCAAAGGAGAGTTCTCTGACCTCGCCTCGGGTGGCATCCGGAAAAAACAGGGGATAAGGCAGTGTTGTTCCGTCCAGTAGTCTAAAACTCTTTTGCACACGGGTAGTATATAACAACTTCTCGACTTCAAGCCCAGGATGCGGTAAAATAACGTTTGCCTCATTTATTGAGTGATTAATTATTCAAGTTCCCTTGTTTGATTATTGGAATTTGATCATTGGATATTAAAAACGTATGGCTGTAGTCAAAACCCAAGATCGCCTTTTGGCGATGGACAAAATCAGAAACATCGGTATCATCGCCCACATCGACGCCGGCAAAACCACGACCTCCGAGCGCATTCTCTTCTACACCGGCAAGTCATACAAAATCGGCGACATCGACGACGGCAACACCCAGATGGACTGGATGGAGCAAGAAAAAGAGCGCGGTATTACGATTTTCTCGGCAGCCACAACCACCTTCTGGACCCCCAAACTCCCCAAGTCTCTCTACACCGATCAGTACCGCATCAATCTCATCGACACTCCGGGCCACGTCGACTTTACCGCTGAGGTTGAGCGCTCCCTTCGCGTTCTCGACGGGGGAGTCACGGTACTTGACGCCGAAGAAGGCGTGCAATCGCAATCCGAAACGGTCTGGCGCCAAGCGGACAAGTACAAAGTCCCGCGCATCTGTTTCGTCAACAAAATGGACAAACTAGGCGCCAACTTCAAAGCCACCCTTGCCGACGTCGAGGAAAAACTCGGGGTCAAAACCGCGATCATGACTTATCCAATCGGAGCCGAAAACACCTTTAAGGGCGTTGTCATGCTCCTCGAAGAACAATCAGTCATCTGGCTTGGCGACGAAACCGGCGCCAAGTACGAGGTGGGAGAAATCCCCGCAGACATGAAAGAAGAGGTAGCGGCCGAGCGTGCCAAACTCATCGAACAAATCTGCGAAACCGATGATACTCTTCTCGAAAAATACCTAAACGGTGAGACTCCGACCTTGGTCGAGCTCAAAACCGCCCTGCGCAAGGCAACCATTGCCTACAAACTAGTTCCCATGTACTGTGGCACCTCGCTCAGAAACAAAGGCGTCCAGCCCCTTCTCGACGGCGTTGTTGACTATCTCCCGTCCCCACTTGACGTTCCCCCCGCCGAAGGCAAAGTTCCAGGCACAGACGAGGTTGCAGTCAGGAAGCCAGACACTGCCGAGCCATTTGCCGGCCTCTCCTTCAAAATCCAGGCTGACCCCCACATCGGCAAACTGACCTACGTCCGCATCTACTCCGGAAAAATCACGAGTGGCTCCTATATCTACAATGCGACGAGGGACGTAACCGAGCGCGTCGGCCGACTCGTCCTTATGCACGCCAATGACCGCGAAGAAGTTCCAGAAGCTGTCGCCGGAGAAATCGTCGGCGTCGTCGGCATGAAAGACACTCGAACCGGAGACACTCTCTGTCTCGCCGAAAAACCCATTGTCCTTGAGGGTATCTCGTTTGCCGAGCCCGTGATCTCGCTCTCCATCGAGCCCAAAACCAAGATCGATCAAGAAAAAATGGGTCTAGCCCTCGCCCGTCTCGCCGAAGAAGATCCGACTTTCAAGATCCGCACCAACCAAGAAACCGGCCAGACCCTCATTGCTGGCATGGGCGAGCTCCATCTCGAAATCATCGTTGATCGTATGAAGCGCGAGTTCGGCGTCGAGGCCAATGTTGGCAATCCTCAAGTTGCCTACCGCGAAACAATCACAAAAGATGCCGAGGCCGAAGGCAAATACATCAAACAGTCCGGTGGACGCGGGCAGTATGGTCACTGTTACCTCAGGATCAAGCCACTTGGTCGAGGAGAAGGTTTCAAATTTGTGAACGCGATTGTCGGCGGCGTTATTCCCAAAGAATTTATCACTCCAGTCGAGAAGGGCGTGAAAGAAGCTCTCGAAAATGGTGTCATCGCCGGTTACAACTTGGTTGATATCGAGGTTACACTCTATGACGGCTCCTACCACGACGTCGACTCCTCCGAAATTGCCTTCAAGATCGCGGGTTCTATGGCCATCCAGAGCGCAGTCAAACAAGCTAACCCGATTATTCTCGAACCCATTATGAAAATCGAGGTCACGACCCCAGAAGAATTTATGGGTGACGTCATCGGTGACATCTCCAGCAAGCGCGGACAAGTTTTGGGCTCAACTCAGCGTGGCAACGTGCGCGTCATCAATGCGATCGTTCCCTTGTCCGAGCTCTCTCGTTATGTTACAATACTCAGGAGCATGACCCAGGGTCGCGCTAGTTCGTATATGGAAATGTCTCATTACGACCAAGTACCTGGTAACATTGCCGAAAAAATTATTAATAAAGAATCCAAATAAAAAAGGAGCACTATGGCAGACGCAACCAAGTTCGTACGTACCAAACCACATATTAACATCGGAACCATCGGTCACGTCGACCACGGCAAGACCACCCTTACCTCTGCAATCACCATGGTCCTCGCCAAAAAAGGTCTAGCCACAGCCAAAGCCTACGCCGATATCGACGCTG